>NZ_JBFRTR010000022.1:0-51653 GCF_041474215.1 Vibrio sp. 10N.222.52.C12 | reverse complement strand
GCTTAAGAAATTACAATGCACAGGTGGGTGAAACTTACGCGATGATAAAAGCGTTGAACAAGCTTACTGGGTTAGGTGTGCCTGAAACTTGTCGTATTGACTAAGAAATACGCGAAACGGGGTAGCTCTATCTCTAAATTTAATTACGCAACAAAGCCGCAAGGAGGCTACCTAATACTTACAAATGCAGAAAGGCCGCTAAGCGACCTTTCTACGATAATGTTACGGACATTACTCCGTATTATCTGGTGTTCTATAAATCTGCAACCAATGTCGCGCTGCAGTACTTGTTGGAGGCGCTATTTCATGATCACGGATAGTACAATACCGACCATATTTTACTACAACCGTATGATTTGTTGTATTAATTTTACACTCTTGAAAAGAGCCCCATCTCGCCCGACTTTATTACCAGGCGCTACATAGATAGCCATACAAAACCTTTAAACTAGTTTAACAGCAACATTGTTCATATCTGATGTAGTGATGAATCTAAGAAAAACAAGGTTATGCCGTAAAAAGACATACATTTTAAAAAACTCACTAAAAAAAATTATTGGTGTTCATTATTCCTATGTTCAATTGCGTGACTCCGTAACGCAGAACAGCTCCTAATAGGGAGCTGTTCTTGTGTCTAAATTTGGGTTCACACTAAGTACCATTACGTTAAATAAATCATCACATGGCTATTGATTTTTCAAACATAACCCGCACATAAGCATAGAGTCACATTCATAAATCACCTTCCATTTGATTTGATAGTAATCTCTTGTGACTCAAAAAAGGCAGACTGAAAGTCTGCCTTTTTTTCATTTCTAACTCAACCAACCGATCTCGACCCCATGCCACCCGCGTAATTCATATCGTGGAATATTGCCCATCAGAGAGTAGAGAGACCGTCTAATTATGAACTATTTTTTTCTCGTCATTATAGATAGGATATAACAATTTCATATAAAAAAACTAATTCAATGAGAAATTGCTATATAAAAACTATTGAAATAATTGTTCGTAAACACTATAAAAAACCTTGAAAAGGTTGTCTTATCAAGAGGCCTTTTCATCACTCTTGTTTTTATTTTGTATTGCTTCTTATGGAGGATATATTATGAGCTCAATTGACCTATCTCCACTATACCGTAGTAGTGTTGGGTTTGACCGTCTAGCATCATTAATTGATCATGCCATGACCAGTGAAACTGCTATCAACGGTTACCCACCATATAACATTGAAGTTCTAAAAGAGAATCGCTATGCCATCACCCTGGCCGTAGCCGGATTTACTCAGGAAGAGCTTGATATTCAAGTAGAAAAGAGCGTGCTAAGTGTACGTGGGCAAAAATGTGCTGATAAAGAAAATAAATATCTGTATCAGGGTATCGCCAATCGTACATTCGAACGTAAGTTCAACTTAGCTGATTATGTTGAAGTTACGGATGCAGATCTTTCTAACGGATTGTTAACTATTACTCTGGTGAAAGAGATACCTGAAGCTATGAAGCCTAAGTCCATCACTATCAATAAAAACTGTGATGTATTAGAGCATAAGGCTGAAGAGACAAGCACCAAAGATAATAAAGCTGCTAAAGGAGAATGATAGTGTGAAAGCACATTATCATTTTTGAAAGGGGAACGGCTCCCAATCGGGAGCTGTTCTTGTGTCTAAATCTGGGTTCACAATATCCCTATCTGGCAGGATAGTTGTCACTGTTAAAATTTAACCAGTTTGGGCGATAAAGAGTAATTGTGTCTCGTATCTCAGTAGAAAGAAAAGAAGCGATATTGAAGAAGCTGCTGCCTCCCTATTCGATGTCAGTTAAAGAAGTGTCCGAAGAGGAAGGAATTAGCACTGCGACCCTGTATTATTGGCGCCAGCAACTCAGAAGTTCAGGAGCCACCGTGCCAAAGAGCAACACTTCATCAGAGCAGTGGTCTGCTCAAACTAAACTCGCCATTGTCGCTGAAACCTATTCAATGACCGAAAATGAACTGCTCAAGTTGGTGGACTTAAAGAGGCTATTAGTTCTTATTTTGAGCAGGAAACACAGAAAAAAAGCTCGAGCGAGCATTCTGTCAGGGCGATTGCTGTTAGTTCGTAAGCGTCTTTAAATCGACTCATTCAATCTTTTCAATAAACGTCGTAACCTTTAACCTTGATCATTAAAGGTACTCGAAAATGTCTCAGCATAGATCTCAACAAGAATGGCTACGCCTTGTGCTGCAGTATTACAATGGTGAACAGCCCGCTGCTCAGTTTTGTTTAGAGCACAACCTTCACCCAAAAACGTTTGACAACAACCGCCGTAAACTACACCACTTAGTCAGCATGCCTAAAAAACGAGCAGCAGCCATCCTCTACGTTACCCACCGAATTACGCCTTGAGGCGGGGGCATGCTCTCTTCGTATACCCCGTGATGTCACTCCTCAGTGGCTGGCACTTTTACTGAAGGAGCTTGCTGTTGTATGAAAATGTTCCCTGATACCTCTGTTATCTATCTCCACAAGGCGCCCGTCGATTTTAGAAAAGGCATTAACGGCTTGAGTTTTATCGTTGAACAGAATATGAACCTTAATCCCTTCTCCGAAGCCCTATTCGTCTTCTGTAATCGTACGCGTGATAAGCTCAAAGTCCTCTACTGGCAGCGTAATGGCTTTTGCTTCTGGAAAAAGCGACTCGAAAAAGACAAGTTCGCTTGGCCAAGGAAAATGCCAGGGCAAACACTCTCATTAACTGAAGAGCAGTGGCATTGGTTACTTGATGGACTCGATATCGAAAAAATGAAACCCCATCAAACATTGAATTTCCCAAGTCTTAATTAAATTTAAAAAATAATAGCGTATAAGGAACTTTCGCGGAGCCCTGCGATCTTCCTTATATGACATATGAAAATCATAAAAATGAGTTAGTTCTCTTACAAGCATTATTGGCTGATAAAGATAAGCAACTCAATGAATTTGAAGCCACCATACTTACTCTTCGCCAATCTCTAGGCGACAGTGAATCGAACGTACTCACGCTTCGCCAGTCTCTAAACGAGAGCGAATTAACCATCCAATCGCTGGTTGAAAAACTCAACCTAGCGCGGCGTAAACGCTTTGGTAGCAGTAGTGAAACTATGCCCCCTCAGGATTTAGAGTTCAATGAGGCGGAGACTCATGCCGATACGACAGGTGGTGAAGCGACCAGCAATCAGAATGATGAAACATCGGACGCTAAAAATACTTCATCCGAGCCAAAACGTCGTGGTCGCCCGAAGCTTCCCGAAGACTTACCACGAGAGCGTGTCGTGGTCGACTTCCAGAATCAGGCAAAGTCTGCGCATGTTGCCAGTCGATGCTCTGCAGGATGGGACAAAGCACCAGTGAAAAACTGGTGTATATCCCAGCTAAGTTGTACGTTGAAGTCACCGAAAGACCCAAATACGTCTGTCGTCAATGTGACGTGCTAGGAGAAAATAGCCTCGTGTTGATGACCCCGCCGCCGCCAGCGATTATCCCGAAAAGCATCGCGACGCCCTCTTTACTTGCGCAAATCATCACGAACAAATACCACTACGCCCTACCTCTCTATCGTCAAGAATCGCTGTTTAGACAATATGGGCTAGCGCTCCGCCGCAAAACGATGAGTCAGTGGATACTGCGTTGCGCTGACAAGGTACAGCCTTTAATCGCCTTATTGAAAGAAACCCTCCTTGCTCAGGATGTTCTGTTCGCGGATGAGACCACGTTGACCGTGCTCGATGACGAAAGAAAGAAAAGTTACATCTGGTTATATGGGTGTGGTTCAGGCAGGGGCGGTAATGCGCAATCCCCTGGTATCGTCTTGTTCGACTATCAGGAAGGGGGGTGGGGGCATCACTGCCCCCAATCGTATCTGTCAAACTACACTGGATACCTTCATGTTGATGGATATAAAGCGTATGAAAAGACAGAGGCGAAGTTGGTGGGTTGCTGGGCTCATGCAAGACGTAAGTTCATTGAGGCAGAGCAGAGCCAACCAAAAGGGAAGCAAGGAAAAGGGGGGTAAAATCCAGTGGGCAGTCAGTTGGTTCCAAAAGCTCTATCGTGTTGAACAAGCACTCAAAGATAAGCCGAGGGAAGAGCGATATGTTACCCGCCAATCAAAGACTCGGTCTCTGCTCAATGAGTTCAAGGCGTGGTTAGATAAATCGGTCACTCAGGAGCCCCTAAAAGTAAATTAGGTGAGGCGATTAGCTACATCTCAATCAATGGTCGAAGCTAGTACGAGTTATCGATGATGGCCGGTTAAGCATGGATAATAACCGAGCGGAACGTTCAGTACGTCCCTTTACGGTAGGACGGAACAACTGGTTGTTCTCGAAGAGTCATAATGGAGCACGCGCCAGTGCCTTGCTGTACAGTCTTATCGAAACCGCGAAGGCTAACGACTGTGAGCCGTATGAGTACCTCGAATACGTGCTACGAGAAATCCCGAAACTGAAGAGTGAGGATGACCATGGTCATCTTCTACCTTGGAACATGCCAAAGACGGAATAGTCCGCCCCTACAGAATACCGCTCAGAATGACAGATACTGCCTTAGTTGGCGGTATCTGCGTAGATATTAGAAAGTCAATGAGTCGGTTCGCAGACGCTTACCGTTGAACAAGCTTACTGGGTTAGGTATGCCTGAAACTTGTCGTATTGTAGTGGTCAAGTAAAACTGGCCACTACAATGGAGCTTACGACACAAGGTCGTGTTAGGAAGCTATTCGTATCAAACGAACCGTCCCCTAATCCCTCCGAGGGAAGGGGCCGCCTTCTGGGAACGCTCACTATCAGAAACGGAGATGTTCCGTGTGAAGAAAGTGCTCGGAGGGACATTAAGCTTAAGAAATTACAACGCCCAAGTTAGCGAAACTTACGCCAACTTGGGCGTTAAACAAGCTCACTGGGCTAGGCATGCCTAAAACGATAGTAATCGCCTAACAATTCTCCATATTAGGCGAGTTTATACCTGAACTCGAATTAGGAAACAAAGCTACAAAAAGGTTGGACTAGAGTGCGCACTAAGTGCCGTTACGTTAAATAAATGAAACAACTAGTCTACCGAGCTAAACGTGTATCCCTCACGAGGGATAAACGGAGCTCGGAAATCGCCTTTTAAAAAGTAATAGATATCTTGTGAGTTATCATGGACAACCTCGTAGCAGCTTTCCCCACTACCAAAGTTTGAACAATATTTATTATTTTTAATGCGCCATGTGCCTTCGCTGGGTTTTACATCACCACTACTCATCCACCACGTTGTGCCTGAATCGGAAAAATATTGAACTGTTTTTTTCCCGTAATGAACACCATGAATAGTATTATTGCTAAGCAACAAATCTACTTCTGGTGAATTAACCGGCACTTCTTTAGCTAAGACAGAACATGTTACTCCTAGAAGTATTACTGCAATGATTTTTTTCATTTATATTTCCATTATATTTATAATTACGTTAAATCGCATATATAGAAACCCAATTCAGATTTAATATCAATTTAAATTTAATATCAATTCAAAAAATGAATAATTAGAGCAAATTTGATTGGTATTTATACCCGTGATTATTGAAGATGCTTGATTTTCTTTAGAATCAGGATCATGCTACGAACCATGAAAATTACACTGACTCCTCAACAGAAACTACAACTCGGACAAATGCACGACAATGAACGTGACAGTCGAGTTTGCGACCGTATTAAGGCTGTTTTGCTAGCTTCTGAAGACTGGAGTCAGACTATGATTTCACAAGCCCTTCGTATTCATGAATCGACCGTTGCACGTCACCTCAGTGACTACGTTCTTTCTGAAAAACTTAAGCCTGAAAATGGCGGAAGCCAAAGTAAACTTTCTGCTACTCAAACCATGCACCTAATCGAGCATTTGACTGAGAAAACCTATTCTCATACTCATCAAATTGTCGCCTATGTTAAAGAGACATTTGGACTTGATTACACGGTTTCTGGTATGAACAAATGGCTTCACCACAATGGCTTTAGCTACAAGCAGCCGAAAGGCGTTCCACACAAGTTTGATGAAGCAAAACAACAAGCCTTCATAGATGGTTATAAATAACTAAAGGCAAGCTGTGGCAAGGGTGAAACGATAGTTTTTATCGACGCTGTTCACCCAACCTTATCAACCAAAATATCTCATGGCTGGATACGTACTGGTCAGGATAAAGTGATTGAAACAACGGGTAATCGCAGCAGGTTGAACATTATTGGTGCACTGAACCTGTCGGATATTGGTGCCACCATTGTTCACGATTACGAAAGCATTAACAGTGAAAGTATTGTTCGCTTTTTCTGTAAGTTAAGAGAGAGCTATCTGTTAGCCCATAAGCTTCATATCATCTTAGATGGTGCAGGATATCACCGCAGTGACTTAGTCAAAGATGCGGCGTTTGTCCTAAATATCGAACTGCATTATCTTCCACCTTATAGCCCAAACCTAAACCCAATAGAGTGGCTATGGAAAGTAATGAATGAGAAGTCGAGGAACAATGTTTACTTCAAAAGCAAACGGGATTTCAAGGTGGCAATAGGTCAATTTTTTACTGTGACTCTTCCAGAGATCGCAGGCTCTTTGACATCTCGAATTAATGATAATTTCAAGTTCTCAAGCCTGCATCTTCAAGTGGATTGGGTATATAGCCACTATCATTATGTTCAATCGTGTGAATCTGTTCTTGTAGGCGTTGTTGATCAAATCAGCTTGAGGTTCAACGACGCCATATTTGACTAATAGTTAGCTTCTAACAGGCATACCTAGTCCTATGACTTTGTTTATAGCTTTGACATTCGCCCTAATGATCTGCTCCAGTTAGACTGGAGAAGGCATTAAGCGACATATTGTTTTTCAAAGTTAATTGGGCTTAGATACCCAAGAGCCCTGTGCCTTCTTGTTCGATTATAAACAACTTCGATGTATTCAAAGAGTGCTTGAAGCATCTCTTCTCGCATCATTATCGGCTCGTCTTGGACAGCTTCTACTTTCATTGAGTGGAAAAAGCTTTCAAAACAGGCGTTCCAACAATTACTGCGACGGCTCATGCTTTGAGTTATACGATATCGACAAACTCTCCGCTTGCCATCTGTCTTGTGTTTTTTGACTTTCCATTCACCTTCGCCATCAACCATTGGCCAGTCGCATCAATGGCTAGGTGCTGTATTGCTTTTCTCGTTTTTGGCTTAAATGAGACCTCTACTTTCTTTGCTCTACGATTGAGCCTGGTGTAATGCACAACCAATAGCTTACGGAGAGATGGATCATTTTCATGTCTTAAAAATTGTATCTTCAAGTTGAGTGAGTCGAGTACTAGCGATATTTACCTTGAACCACATAGTTTTCTCGCTTATTGCTCTTCAGATTGCTCCAGAGACGCAACCCAGCGCAGGATCTCTGCGGTGGCTTCAATAAGATCGCCAGGAATGTATTGGTCTAACTGCCCATCCGCATATAACGCACGTGCGAGCGGTACTTTCTGCATCACCGGAACCCCTTCTTCTTTGGCAATCGCAATCATACGTTTTGCAATCGCATCGGTCTCTTTAAGGGTAACTACAGGCAGAGGTGTTTCTCCCTTTTTATAGTATAAACCGATGGCAATGTGCGTTGGGTTTGTAACCAACACATTCGAGCGTTTAACGTTATCTCTTTGGCTTGAAGTTTGCATTTCTTGGTGCAGTTGACGACGTTGACTTTTTATTTCAGGGCTGCCTTCCATCTCTTTGTATTCACGTTTCACTTCATCTTTGGTCATCTTTAACTGTTTAGTGTGGTCGAACTTTTGGTAAGAAAAATCGGCTGCGGCAATCACAATAAAGCCTACCGCAGAGATCATCATCAATTGTTTGATTAATACGCCAGTGATGATCGGTACACACTCTAACCCACAGGTAGGTATCTGCAGTAACGTGTTTAAGTTACCTTTCAGCGTTATCCAAATAATGCATGAAAGTAACGAAACTTTGAGAATGGACTTAATAAAATCAATGATGCTCTTTAACGAAAAAATTCGCTTGGCCCCTTCGACAGGATTGATTTTCTTGATATCTGGTTTGACAGACTCGCCACTAAATAGAAAGCCGAACTGTCCCATGTTAGCCATGATGGCGACTAAGGTTGCAATCAAGAGGATCGGCGCAAGCAGATAAACCATTTCTTTGGCGATGGCGATAGCTACGTCGAGTAGTGCATCTTGAAAGCCCTGATATGCCAATTTGCTTGGCAGTAAAATTAGGGCAGATATGTGCGACATATAGTAATCGGCGAATGCAAACAACACGATAATCAAAGACAGAATCAATGAAGATGAAATGATTTCCTGACTTTTTGCAACTTGCCCTTTTTGGCGGGCATCCCTGAGTTTTTTTGGGGTGGGGAGTTCAGTTTTTTCTCCGCTCATTACTAGGACCTGTTTATTTATTTTGGTTGAATTTTGTTCGAGATAAAGCGTTTTAATCAGGTGAGAGGCGGACGGCTAATTCCTTTTCGCCGAATCGTTCTAAGTAAATCCCTCTCAACAAAGAGTAAAACGTTTTAGCTGAACTCTTTGGACGGCGTTTGTGGTTTCTTTCCACTGCATTATAGGTTTATCGAATAGAGTTACCACATTTCAAAGCATCTATTTTTGCAAGAACAATCCACAAGTCGCTGCAAAAATAAGTTCGAGAGATAAGCAGACTCTAGCGATTACCAAATAGTGTTTAGCTGCTCTGAGAACAGTGCGATTTCAGAGAAAAGTGCTTGAAAGTGGTTCATCATCAGAGCCAGATACACAATCAATAACACACTGGCGATGGCACTTTTGATCGGCATTGCCAAGAAGAAAACGTTGAGTTGTGGTGCGAATCGGCTGATGAGCGCAAGCCCAAACTCGGCAAGGAACATCGCCAGTACTATAGGCGCAGACATCAAAACTCCAAGCCACATTAATTGCTCAAATTGGTCGTAGAAAAAGCGTGCCCACCCTTCTGTTATGGTTGGAAAAAAACCTATCACAGGCCATGACGAGTAACTGGAAAATAGCGCATAAAGAAAAGTGACAAAGCCACCACCCGAGAAGAACAAAGTGATCAGAGTTTGAGTCAACAATACCGCCGTTGGCGTCGATTGCGAACCGAGGGTGGGGTTAAACATGCTCGCCATGGCTGCGCCTCGCTGGTTATCCACGAGAAAGCCTGCCGCCTCGATTGCCCAAAAGGGGATCGCCGCAATAAAGCCAATGAGCAGACCCAATAACACCTCTTTCCCCAAGATAACCATTAACCAGATTCCATCCGTTTCTGCAGGTAAATTTTGTTGATTAATTATAGGAAATATAAAAAGTGCAAGAGAACACAAGATTCCATTTCTCACCATGGTGCCACCCAGCATTTGCTTGTTTAAGATCGGCAGGAATATAAAACAAGCCATTAACCTAGGAAGCGTTAAGCTGTACAGGAACAGTGCGTGGTGCAAATCATCGTAACTCATCGTATTTGCGGGATTTTATCTAAGGTCAATGTTGCAAACGAATGCAGCTCGGCGCCCAACCACTGTGCGGTAACAAACAAGGTAATTATGACGGCAATCAGTTTAACGACAAACCCCAACGTTTGTTCTTGAACTTGAGTCAGTGCTTGGATGAGTGAGACTAAGGTGCCAACAAACGCCGCAACCAGAATCGGTGGCAGCGACAAGAATAGAACAAGCGTTAAAGCCTGAGTGGCAAAGTGGATTATTTCGGCCGGATTCATATTTCTCTCCTCACTATCCGTAGCTGAGTACTAAGCCATGAGTTAGCTTGGTCCAACCGTCAAGTAACACAAAAAGCAGTAGTTTGAATGGTAGCGAAATTGTCATCGGCGATACCATCATCATCCCCATTGCCAGTAGGATGTTGGACACGATTAGGTCGACAGCGATGAAGGGCAGATACAACAAGAAACCAATCTCAAATGCCCTAGTTAGTTCACTGACCGTGAAGGCGGGGAGTAACAACAATAAGCTGTCTGACTCTAAGCGGTCGAAGTACTTCTGTGGCCACAAGGTTCTCGCAGCATCGGTAAAAAACACCGTTTCAGTTTCACGGATGTGTTTTTTCAGAAACTCTCGATACGGCTGCAGTCCGCTTTCAATCAGCCCTTCAACACTGTCGGAATCTTCTAGGGATATTTCATGTTGTGTAACGTAGTCGTAGGTTTCAAATCCTACTGGTGCCATAATGAAGATCGACAAAATTATCGCCAATCCGTACAGCGCCATATTGGGTGGTATTTGTTGTACACCCAGTGCGTTTCTCAATAGAGAGAACACCACAGCAAGCTTTACGAAAGAGGTCGCCATCATTGCAATGAAAGGAACCAAAGCAAGTAGGGCGAGCGTGACGATTAGGTTCAGTTCATCAGGTAACTGGATCATGCTGGCTCCTGACTACCGCCAAACAATTCGAGAACGCGAACACCTAAGCGTTCATTGATGCTCACAAGTTCACACTCACCAATAATTCTTCCGTTTGCTCGCATGGTGACTGGGTTTGAAATCGGTTGGTTAAGCTCAAAGGTAAAACCAGGTTGAAGTGCGTTAAGCTGTTCTAAAGTAATGGTTTGTTGACCCACATCAAAAGTAAGTTCAATTGGCAGTTTCTGGTGGTCGGTAAGTGCTTCAGAGCTATTGATATTGTTCATATTGGTTTCTTTATCTAGGATATGTAGTCTGGTTTCGTCGAGTTGACATTGCCAAAGGTTTTGATTGGATATCTGAAAGAGAACTTGATGTTGTGCTATGTAGCAATCATCAAAAAACACTACATCACCCAATTCCAGTTGTTCGATTTGGCTGAGGACCGAGCGTGTTCTGCCAAGGCTCAACCAGAACGGCAGCGCAATGTTTTGGCTTAAGTAAGATGGTGTTTGTGGCAACGCATCAATCAGAACATCTCGACCTTCATTTACCCAGAGGCTAAGAGATGCGTCGTCACGGTTGATGGTGAGCATCAATACATTATCTTGTTGCGTTTGCTGTTCATGGGCCTGTAACTTGCTCAAGACAGGAAGCTGCCCAAATAGACGTTTAATTACATCGGTATATGGTTCGATTTGGCTACTGAGTAACGCCAATTGCAATGAGTTTGGGAGTGATTTAAAAGCCGTTGAGTCAAGCATATCATGTAGCCACAGCTGTAATTGCGCGGCACAAAAGTCGATTTTAATCGTTTGCCCGCCAATGAAGAGTGTCAAACGATAGCCTATAAATTCAGGTTCTTGCCCGAGCGTAACCGACAGGCTGTAGCTCTGGCCATCTTGAAAGTGACATTGTTTCGTACATAGTTGATTGCTTAGTGCGATGCTCGATGCGTCGACCTTAGGTAAATCAAGTATCATCGTTCGTCCTCAGGCTTCCATTCATCATAAATACTGCGTTGTTGTCGAGAGCGTTGTTGATCTTGTTGTTGATTCATTTGTTCGCTGACCGAGATTCGAATCGGTTGATCAATCCCTAAGCGTTGTAAGCGCTCAACCAATTCTTGTTTAGAATTTGGGTTGATTAGCGAAAGGGCATGCTCTTGTCTTATCAAGACGCTGTAACCAGAACTATCATGTTTAATGGAGATCTCGCCGCCTTTTAGCTGCCCTTCATTGAGAAACAATCGAACTTCTTTCTCATTCGCTGTTGGAAGAGAAACATAGATCTTGTTGACTAACTTGCTGATTAGTTTGTTCACGTCTCTCGTCGAGCTTTGCGGCGTGCTTACGTCCATGTTCTTTAGGATGATCTCGCCTAGGGTTGTCGGTTGGTTTAGATTGTTTGTCGAGTACAGTTTGGGATCCGCTTCTGCTGTATTATTGTTTAAGTTGTTGTTATTTTTTTGGTTTTTCTTATCTTTAAACGCTGATAAGGCAGTTTTAGCTTCCACATTAATCTCTGTATTGCTTAAGGTACTCACCTCTTTTGTTACTGAATTTGGCTTTTGTAACTGACTGTTCAATACCTTTTGCACGGCGGTAGCGGTTTTACCATCTAGCTGTATTGGTGTGGTTTGATGCTTTAAGTCTTTTTGAAAGCTGGAAAAAATGGCTTTGGGGTCGCGATATAGACCATCGGGTGATGGGATTGAACTTACTAAATCTGCCTGGTTATCATGTGTGATTTGTTTTTTTTCTGCCGATGAGACGACGGATTGTTTTTTTACAATAACTTCTTCTTGTCGTTGCATGTGTTCACCCGCCGCATTATTTAAAGCAGCTTTCTCAGATAGTGATTGACCTAGGTTTTTATCTTTGTTTTCTACTGGCGAGTCGCTCTTATGCTTTATGTATTTTTTATCGGCGATAGCAGGCTCGGTCAATGAGGAGTTGGGCTTAACGTGTTTCTTAGTACTCGAGTCAGCCTCTATTGCAGTCTTTGGCTGTCCTAAGATGCCACTATTCGACCCGCCTTTAGAAGTTTGATCCTTTGTACTCTCTTGTTGAATATGCGCATGCTGAAATTTAGACTTCACGGTTTCTAATTTATCCAAATTAAAGGCCGCGGTGTACAAGGGAGAGGGCTTTTGGCAAAGACCTGGTACTATAGGTCTTTGTTTAAGGGCATTGTTAAAGCGAGATTTAAGCGCTTCCGAGACGTTAGTTTCGGGACTCTGTCGAACCTTTTGGGGAAATTCTGCTGTGTTTGGGTGGTCGTGTTTAACTCGCATATTTACCTTCTATGAAATAATGGCACTACGAAACTCTTCCTGTTCGAGTTCTTCTTGGTACTGAACTTGGCGAGTTTTTTCAGCAACTTCTTGTTCGTTTAACTGAATGAATTTTTCTTTGGCTTTATGAGCGACGAGAGCCTCTTTTTTTATTTCTTTGAGGCGTTGGGTTTCTTGCTCCAATGTCTTTTTAGCCTCAGCGGCACGCTGTTTTAAATCGGCTTCTCTTTCCCTTAATAGAGCAATTTCTTGTCGCAACATCTCGAGTTCTTTTAGTACCACCATTTCCTGCTTCGCTTTGGAAAAGCGCCGCTCTTCTTCCTCTTTTCGCCATTGGCGATAATCTACCACGGATTGCTCGGCTTTTCGTCGCATAGAGAGTGAGCTGTTAACTCGATACTCTTGCTGCTGAACTGCAGTGTCAGCTCGATCGGCACGAATCTTTTTTATCTCTAGCAACTGCTCGATCATAAGCTCGCGAGTCCTCGTAACTGAGTCACGGTTTCGTTAAGTTCACTTGGTTCGTGTGTGCCTTGACGTAAAAACGCTCGGATATCATCACTTTGTGCAATAGCCATATCCGCGCGGTTGTCAGCTCCATGTTGATATTCACCAATTTTGATCAGCAGTTCAACTTCTTCATACTTTGCCAGCATTTCACGCATATGTGCAGCCGACGCTTGATGAGTTTTGTCAACGATTTGGTTCATTACACGGCTTGCTGAACGAAGCACGTCTATGGCTGGGTAGTGGTTCATTGCAGCCAGTTTCCGAGAAAGAATAATGTGACCATCAAGTATTGATCGGGTCTCATCGGCAACCGGTTCTGTCATGTCGTCACCTTCTACGAGTACGGAGTATAGTGCGGTGATGGAGCCTTTTTCTGATTGACCAGCACGTTCCATCAGTCTTGGTAATGCCGCGAAAACAGAAGGCGGATAGCCTCGTCGTGTTGGTGGTTCACCTGCTGCCAAGCCGATTTCACGCTGAGCTCGGGCAAAGCGCGTGACTGAATCCATAAGCAGTAGGACGCGTTTACCTTGGTCACGAAAGTACTCCGCGATGGAGGTCGCCACAAACGCAGCTTTGGCACGTTCCATCGCGGGTCTGTCGGAGGTCGCTACGACTAACACCGACCTTGCCATGCCTTCTTCACCAAGGTCGTGTTCGATAAATTCTTTAACCTCACGACCTCTTTCGCCGATAAGGGCGAGAACTGTTACATCAACATCAGCAGAGCGAATAAACTTTGCAAGTAGGGTACTTTTACCACCGCCAGCGGCGGCAAAAATACCCATCCTTTGTCCTTCGCCGCAGGTGATCAATCCGTCTATCGAACGAACCCCCATGGAAATCGGGGTCTCAATCAACTTTCTTTGCATCGGCGGCGGCGCATCTTTGTAAACCGGATACCAAGCACTCGGCTCTTTGTTTTGGGTGCCATCAAGCGGACGCCCCAGCCCATCCAATACTTTCCCTAACAAGTGATTACCAACGCCCACTTCGTGCATCTTTCCTAGCGGACTCACTTCGGTATTAGAGGAAATACCAAGCATGTTTCCAAGCGGGGTAAGCAACGCGTGGTGTTGCTGAAAACCAACCACTTCCGCGAGTAACGACAAGGTTTGATCAGGGTTACGCAACTCACAAAGTTCCCCAATGCGAACACCAGGGACCACAGCTTTGATGATGGTTCCGGTAACTTGAGTAACTCGACCTCGGATTTGTATCAAACGTGTCTGTCTGATTGCAGATTGTTGCGTTTCGGTGATGTATGAGAAATCGTTCAATTTAGGAAATATGCGTAATAACTGATAATGGTAGAATAGAAAGGATGGTGCAGTATTTATAGTTACTATTGGTCGAGAGTTTTTAGAAAACTTAAAACGCCCTAAAAAAACACGTCTGATTTTGACAGTTTATTGCAAATGCAACTCCTATAATCGGATCTTACTGTACGAAAGGAGTGCAAGTGAGTGAGTATCATCAATAATCAAATTGCAACGGGTAACAAGTTTGACACGCCAATTCGAAGCGGTCGTGAACACACACGTTCAGGGGAGTCTATTGGCGGCAACTATCGAGGCGAAAGCGTCCGAGTGCACAATGCTACTCAATCACTGTTTGACGCGATGGAAGAGCTTACATCATTAGGCTCAGAAAAAGCGGAAAAAGATCTAACCAAACGTAAAGTGAAAGATGGCGGTATTCGGATTAATGAAGCTCATGACCTGGTTTCTGATTATTTGAGGAAAGTGCCCGATCTTGAGAAGAATCAAAAGATCAAAGACCTTGCTGCCAAGATGGCAAGTGGTAATTTATCAACGATTGCCCAGCTACAAGCGTACCTTAATGGTTTTTCTGAAGAGAAAAGTCACCAGTACCTTGCATTGAAAGCGGTGAAAAAATTTCTCGGGGCTAACTTAGAAAGTAAGAACCTGCTGGCGTTAATTGACCAAGCACTTCTGAACTTTGAGAAAAATCCAGATTCTTGGTCTCAGATTGATACCGAAATTAGTGTATCGAGCTTTGCTGACGAATATAGCCGAGAGCAAGGCTTCAGCAGTTTGCACCAACTACGTGGTTTCTATCGTGACACGGTGCACAGCTACCAAGGTTTAGGTTCGGCATACAAGGATGTAGTTGAGCGTTTTGGTGAGAAAGAAGTGTACACCGCAGTCGACTTTATGTTGCAAGGTATGAGCGCCGATTTAAGCGTTCAAGGCAGCAATATTGATCCGGTTAAGCTGCAGCTTTTAATGTCAGATATGCAAAAACTTAAGACGCTGAACACTCTTCAAGATCAAGTTGGTAATCTCTACCAGATGTTTAAACCTCAGCAGGCAAGCCATGGCTTATCAAGTTACTGATTTGATGTCAGATATCATCGACTTGGTTGAGCAGCGCTGGGTGGGAAGTGAAGAGATCTGGAACTTAGTGAATGCTATGGAGTTGGAAGCGACTGAGCGAAAAATTGGTTTTTGCAGAGAGCTGCACAAACTAGTCCGGCATATTTCCATTGATGTATTTAATGACGAAGAGCAGCGACAAAATCTAATCCAAGCAGTGCAAAAAGCGCTTGATGAAGCGATTGATTTAGAAGAAGAGGAAAGTTGGGACGATGAGTTGGATTGATGCGTCAGTGGACGATTTTTGCCAAGGAATGGGACTTGTAGCCGTAGATTTCTCGTCGGCTGGACGTGTTCAGTTGAACTTTGAAAAAAGCGGCACCTTGTACCTTGAGAAATATCAGGATTGTTTGGTTCTTATGTTGGTAAGAGCGCTGCCATGGCACCAATTTAATGAGTCAATTAAAAAAGCCCTGAGCTTTTGTCATGCAGGGCAAGGTTGGCCGTTTACTATTAAAGCTGGGCTATTCGAGGAAGACATGTTGGTTTTATCAACGCAAATTGAGGGGGATGAAGTGACATTACCATCCATAGAACAAGCGTTCGCGTTGCTGGTTCGTTTGCATAACGATGTGGCGAATTCATGAATCGGATAAGTCGATTAAACGTTGGTATTGAAAGCTTTGCACATGTCTCGCTTGATCAGGTTGAAAACGACTTCCCGCAGCGCTTTCAACTACTGCCTGATGGGAAAGCCATCGCGACGCACTTAGAGAAGCTGTATGAACTTCGCCCATCTGAGCAGTACTTGATGCCGCTCGCAAAGCCCAAGATTATCCATACAGAGTTACTTCGTCCTGATAAGTACCGTCAGCAGTTTGAGACCACTCAGCAACGACTTCAGAATTTAGCGCAGCAAAATGGTTCTCATGCGCTGAATCAAGCCGTAGAAACGTTGCAAAACACTCAATTAGACCAACGTTATCTCACAATGGCGTTGAATCTACTGATTCAGGTTTAGCCTCCATGTTACAACCAAAAGATGTTGAACTATTGCTTATCCACGCGGCTCTCCAAGTTCAATATAAAAAGCCCGAACAAGCGATTATATTACTCGAAGCGCTGTTGGAAATCGAACCTCAGCATCTAGAAGCTCGCCAAGCATTGGCGGTAGCATGCCTAGATTCAGGGCGTTACACTCGTTCAATTGAGCTGTGCGAAAGCCTGTTGGAAGCCAGCAATTCTAATGAAGCTGGTTTATGGTTTTGCCTTAGTCAAGCGCGCTGGAAACAAGATGATCCTGAGGGTGCGCGCCGTGCTCATCGCCGATATATCCAATCTATAAATAGTGAATAAAATGAATAAGTTGATCGATATTCTTAACAAAGTTGGGCAGCGCAAAGACATCATGCTTGCCGTGATGTTACTGGCAATCGTCTTTATGATGATCTTGCCTTTACCTACGGCATTAGTGGATGTACTTATTGGTACCAACATGAGTATAGCGGTCGTCTTATTGATGATTGCTATCTACATTACATCACCGCTGGAATTCTCTGCATTTCCAGCGGTTCTTTTGATCACAACTCTATTTCGTTTGTCACTTTCTATCACTACAACGCGACTTATCCTGCTGCAAGGTGATGCTGGTCAAATAGTTTCTACCTTCGGTAACTTCGTTGTTGGTGGTAACTTGGTCGTGGGGATCGTCGTCTTCCTGATCATCACCATTGTTCAGTTTATGGTGATCACCAAAGGTTCAGAAAGGGTAGCTGAAGTAAGTGCTCGATTCTCCCTTGATGCGATGCCGGGTAAGCAAATGAGTATCGACGGCGATATGCGCGCTGGGGTTATCGATGTTCATGAGGCACGTAACCGTCGTTCATTGATTGAAAAAGAAAGCCAAATGTACGGTTCGATGGACGGCGCAATGAAGTTCGTAAAAGGGGATTCTATTGCTGGTCTGGTGATTATCGTGGTGAACCTTCTTGGTGGTGTCACCATTGGGGTGACTCAAAAAGGCATGTCAGCGTCTGAAGCACTGGAGCTATTTGCTGTTTTGACCGTGGGTGATGGTCTGGTATCACAAATCCCGGCTCTGTTTATCGCCATTACTGCTGGCATCATCGTTACACGCGTTTCGAATGAAGACTCTTCTGATCTAGGCTCGGATATTGGTGACCAGGTTACCGCACAACCAAGAGCTTTGTTGATTGGTGGTGTGCTGCTGGTATTGTTTGCGCTGATTCCCGGTTTCCCGAAGATCACCTTCTCTGTCCTTGCTATTCTAGTCGGTGGGGGCGGCTTCTTCATACTCCATCGACAAAAAAAACAGAGTGAATTAAGTAGTGCCGACTTACCAAGTTTTGTTGCCCAAGGGGCGGGTTTGCCAGCAACCAAATCAAACAAGTTGACTCCTTCGCGGAACAGCAAAGGAAAGTTGGGTGAACAAGAAGAATTCGCGATGACAGTGCCGCTGCTCATCGACTTGGATTCTCGCTTACAAGAGAGCTTAGAAGCCGTGGCATTGAATGATGAGCTCGCACGTGTAAGACGCGCGTTATACCTCGATCTCGGCGTGCCATTTCCGGGGATTCATTTACGATTTAACGAGGGGATGAGTAACGGTGAATACTTGATTCAATTGCAAGAAGTGCCGGTTGCTCGCGGTCGAATTGAAAGCTTAAAGCTGTTGGTGACAGAAGGCAGTGATCAGATCGATTTAATTGGTGTACCTTACGAAAAAGATGATGATTTTCTACCAGGCATTTCGAGTGTTTGGGTCGACCACGGCTATCGAGAAAAACTGCAAAACAGCCAAGTGGGCTTTCTAACTCCCGACCGTATTCTGACTTATCACCTTTCTCACGTGCTGAAAGAGTACGCGCAAGACTTTATCGGTATCCAAGAGACTCGTTACTTACTTGAGCAAATGGAAGGTAGTTATTCTGAATTAGTAAAGGAGACGCAGCGTATTTTGCCTCTGCAAAAAATGACGGAAGTACTACAACGTCTTGTTTCTGAAGATATTTCTATTCGTAACTTACGCGTAATCTTAGAAGCCATGGTGGAGTGGGGACAAAAAGAAAAAGATGTGGTTCAGTTGACCGAATACATTCGTTCAAGTTTGAAACGCTACATTTGTTACAAGTACGCCAGTGGTCAAAATATGTTACCTGCATACCTGTTGGATCAGAGCTTGGAAGATACGCTCCGTAACGGTATTCGTCAGACTTCATCAGGCAGTTACTTAGCGCTTGATCCTTCTGTAACTCAACAGTTTGTCAGCGACGTTAAACAAACAATTGGTGATTTGAGCCGTATGCCAAATAAGCCGGTTCTGGTTGTGTCAATGGACGTACGCCGTTACGTGCGCAAGTTGATTGAATCTGAATACTACGATCTCCCGGTACTGTCGTTTCAAGAGCTGACGCAACAAATTAATATTCAACCGTTGGGCAGGGTGGGAATGTAATGGCATGTGAACTCACACAGTCTTTAGTGGCGTCAGGTATTAAAGTGACGCCTTATTTTTGGCAGAAAAGCACAATCTTACTTGGGCAACGCTACGAATGCGATGGCATGGAGTTGGTGTTCCGAGTAGAAGCTGGCGAAATCATCATCGTTTTGCTGCGAAGAATCATTCCTAATCAAGGTTTGAGGAACCCTTTTTCTGCCCTGTTCATGCTCGCAGAACATGCTATCCAACGTTACCCCCTTGACTGGATCATTCGTGGCAACGTTGACGTAATGCGTGGTAGTAGCATGAGCAACCAAAGATTAGCGCAGTTCTATTTGGAAGCCTGTGGTGCGAGCCACGATGAACAAGAAGATTGGTACTTCTTGCGTCTGAGTGACTACCGCCCACTTAAAAAGTAAAAACTCTCGACTGTTACTGACAGCATCCAAGCGATGCTTCGCATTAAGATAGGTATCAAGATGAATAACCCCTTTACCGAAACCATTGAAAAATCAGAACTTGTTATCCGTAATGCAGAGGATAGAGCTGAAGTCTTCGAGGAATTACTTGAAGGATTAGGCGTTGGTTCAGTAGCAGGCAATATTCTGCTCGATGGGTTAAGTGTCGATCCCAAGTTGATGAAAGAAGCAGAACATGAATTGCTTGAGGAAGTACAACGTCGCAGACAACAACAACGCCCGCTACAAGCCACTAGTGTCGAAGGCTCTAGACGCAAGCGGCCTGTGTTAGTACGTGGCATAGTAATTTAAAGGTTTTTACATGACGGATATAACTAGCAGAAACCCGGTAGGTGGAGTAAGCCCCCGACCTAAATCTCAGACCTCGTTTCAAGATCGTTTGGCTGATAAATTGGCTACTATTTTAGGGGAACCAGATACGGCTCACTTGAAGTCGTTGATTAGTAAATTGCCAAATATTTTAGGGCGCACTGAACAAGAAAGCCTAGATCTTTATGCTGACTCATTGAGAACACTATTAGAGAAGCAAGCGGCATTTACTGGCACTGCGGCAGTTGAAACTGCTGCACATTGGATGAAGTCGTTGCAAAATCAAGCGGTAAATGGTCAGACTTCGCCTCAAGACTTGATAAACGGAGTCAACAAAACACTTACTTACCAATTCCGAACTTGGTTCGAAAAGCAGTTAAGCGATAAGGTCGACAATTCGCTCCCGACTGACTTTATCAACCAGTTCCGCTTAGGAAGCCAGAGTTCCCAAGAACAACAAATAGCTAACTTAGATGCCGATGCACTTAAACAGGCTACTGCGAAAATCAAAGTGTTTATAAATGCACTTTCTCAGCAAATGAGCTCTAGTAAGGTTCGTGAAAACGCTATTTCTTTTTTGCGTAATGCATTTCGCAATCTAGGTTCGGTAGACATCAACGAGCTAAATAACTCGGATTATTTATTAACGAAAGAAAGCTTCAAAGCAGCAGTTTTAGCACAGCTTACTAAATCTTTAAATAATGCAGGTCTTACGCTAAGTGGCAGTGATGCACAACTTTTGGCAAATAAAATCACTTGGCTTCCAGGTATGTCTAAGCAGGAGCTTAGAGGAGGGCTGAACGATCTGGTGAACCAAGTAAAAGGTCAATACGCAAATGCTTATGGAGCAGGTTCGGTTAGTAAGCTGCAAATAGTACTTGATGCGGCAATTGCAAAGCTAAGGAGCTCATCTACGGATATAACACTCTCTAGCTTATTCTCGAATATGGCTGTGAGTCTTATAAACACTCAAGTCGATGCCTTTTATAGCAGTCTTCACGAAGTGCAGAAGTTCCAAACTCCACAACAACAGGTTGACCAAATAAAACAGCATACAGCACGAGATATAAGATTTCAGTTTGAAAAAATGATGTTGAGGAAAGATGTTGGTATCGACTTTGCCACTCGTCATAAAAAAATGATGAGTAACCTAGCCGCTCTGAAAGCTCGTTTAAGTAAAATCACAGAAGATGAAAAGAAAATAACGGTAGGGACTGACGGTCAAAGGAAAGCAGATGTTAAAGCTGAGCACTCGTTAACCTCTCGTGATTTGTTATCTGTGATTGATTCGACTATTGGCGATCGTTTTGATGAGCGCGTGCTGTTTTCTTTAAATGAGCGTCGAGTGAACCGTCTTGAAAAGCGTAACGAGAAGAAAGAGGAACTCCAAGAGCTTACGACTAAACTAAAAATATTTGGTCAAGTCCAGACTACCATCAGTACAAAGTTATCGGAGATAATTAACTCAAGTACTGGTGATGGGCATTATTATCCAGACAGGCAGCATTTTACTTATAAACATTTCGGATATGAGACTCAACAAAAGTTTGAAAAAGGTAAGGAGTTTAAGTATTTAGAAAAACATATAACTCCAAGGGTTGGTTCTGATGGAGTTAAATACTTTACTCACAAACAATTTTTAGAGAATGCAGGAGTGACTGTTAGTCGCGATGTATATTATAACAATACAGATAACAAATACCTTAGTAATTTTTCTAGCTCGGTTTCAAGTAAGTCGAAGCCAATTAACGATTCTGTACAGTTAAAAACTACTGCGTTAAGCGACATCAGTTCCCAATACAACGCAACTGTTGAAGCTATGAATAAATTTGTTCAAAAGTACCACAATATTTTGCAAGCAATCCTACGAGCGATTTAAGGATAAATAACCATGACTACACAAAACCCGGTAACTGACCCATCTCAAATGCAAGCAGAGGAACTCCTTTCGTTTCTTGAGGAAGGTGGAACGTTAAAAATGCTGCACGATGTATCAGCAGATACCATTGAGCACATTTACGCTGTTGGATTCAATTTTTTCCAATCAGGAAAAATAGAGCAAGCCGGTAAGATATTCCAACTGCTTAGCATGCTTGACCACTACCAAGCACGATTTTTTATTGGTTTAGGAGCTGCTCGTCAAGAACTGGGTGAGTACCTGCAGGCGATTGACGCCTACAGTTATGCAGCGCTTGTAGATATTAATGACCCACGCCCACCTTTCCACTCTGCAGAGTGTTACCTAAAACTTGAGCAATTAACAGAGGCAGAGAGTGGGTTTTACAGCGCGAAGGGGATGTCTGCCGGAAAACCAGAGTATGCAGATTTGCATCAACGCGCAGGCATCATGTTAGAAGCGGTGAAAAACAAAAGGAGTAACTAGAATATGAATTCTATTGCACTAGACCGCACTCAGAGTCAGGCATACTTACCGGATTCTGGTCAAACAATGTTAGATAAGGTTACTAAGACTGCATCTCACGTGTCAGCTTCAGTAACGGTTGAAAACGTAAAAGGTAAAAAATCTGAAGTACCGAACACTGGTAAAGTTAAAGTTCAGCTTGATGCACCGAACGCTGCAGTTAGCGATAAGGTCAATGAATTAACGCTGAAAGCCATGAATCAACTACAAAAAATCGTTGATTCGATTGCCAAGGTTTTACATGCGGTCGCCGACAACACGGGCTCACTAGCAGTGAAAATCCTGGCAGGGTCAGCCGATGACTTTGAGGTAGAGCTAGCTGCTATCACAGACAAACTGAAGAGCGTACAAAACAAGCTTAAGATCCAAGAAGTAAAAGTAGCGAAAGCGAAACACGAACAAGAAATAAAGGATAACGAACAAAAACTCAAAGAGTCTGAAGCTGCGGCTAAAGAAGCGAAAAAATCGGGTCTGGTTTCCAAGATATTTGGGTGGGTCAGTGCCGCAGTTTCGATTATAGTGGGCGCTGTAATGGTGGCAACTGGTGTTGGAGCAGCAGCTGGTGCACTAATGATTGCCGGTGGTGTATTGGGTGTAGTCAGTATGGCTATGCAAGAACCAGCTGTTCAAAATGCAATGAAAGAAGCTGGCATTAATGTCGATGCTCTCAGCAAAGTTATGATGGCTTTAGAGATTGCGGTTGCGGTTATTGGGGCTGTTGTGACGTTTGGCGGCGCGGCTGCGGGCGGTATTGCTAAATTAGCGGGGAAAAGTGCCAGTAAAGTAGCACAAAAAATCACTGATATTGCGACTAAAGCGGCAGCTAATATGGCAAAAGTTGCAGATATGGGTTCTAAAGCAGCCACGACGACAGCTAAAGGTATTCGATTTGCTGCAGAGTCATTAGATCTTCTTTCTAATGTTGGTAAAGGCGCTGCCGATAGTGTTCATTCCAATAATAAAGCTAAAGTGACAGAAATTAATGCGGATCTTACTCAGCAGAAAGCGGAGAAGGTGCTGACTCAATCGGTTATTGATAAGCTTAAAAAAGAAATCGCTAAGATGATGGAAGGTTTCCAAGAGTTGATGAATGTCATCATGCAGATGATTCAGGCGAAAAGCGAAACGATGGAAACGGTAATGAATCGTCCAGCGACGGTTTAAGGAGGATTTATGTTAGATAAAATTGGTAAGACTGGGAATGCAGATCTATACGGTTTGGGTGAGATAGATAAAACGACTAAGGCTGAAAAAGCCCCCGAGACAAAAACCGAAGCAGCGGTTCGTGGTAACGATGAGACGGCGGTGTCAGGTGCTAAACATTATCTTTTGGAAGGTCCTAAAGCGCCGAAAAGTGGAGAACAAGCTCGCGTGGTTGAAAAGCTGATGACCGCTTTGGCACCAACAGCAAATCTGCTTATGAAAACCCTAGAAAAAGCACTTCATGGTCAATCTGGAACTCAATCATCGTCAAATACGGTTTCGGAATCTCTTGCTTTGATGACCTTACTGTACCAAGTTTCGAAGTTAAGCCGAGAACAACAAACACTTGAACGTGAAATCGCGGTTGAAGCGAATGTAGCGAGCCTTAAGAGTCAAGCACAAGAGCTAAATAAATCTGCTAAAGCGATGATCGCAATGGCTGTAGTTTCAGGAGTTCTAGCCGGTGTAACGGCAATTTTGGGCGGAATAGGTTCTGCTAAAGCTGGTAAACAAATTAAAGCGGAAGCATCGACTAATACATTACTGAAAACACAAAAAGCTGGTGTAGATAAGGCTAATGATTTGTTGAACAATGGTGGGTTATCGAAAACTCAACAGCAACAGTTAAAGCGTGTTCAGGATGTCGGGCAAGACCGTCTTGGTAATTTGACTGATAAATTGACAAAAGGGGGGCGAAAGTTTGACAAAGCTACCACCTCTAATCAAGCGCGAAATTCGATTCTTCAGTCTCTTAGTCAGATGGCAAACTCAGCATCAAATGTAGAGCAAACTAAAGCTCAGGCTCGCGGTAAAGAAGATGAAGTTCTAGCGACACGTGCACAAGCATTGAAACAGAAAGCTGACGAAAATATTGGTTTTCAAGATAGTATGCTTAAAGAGCTGCGGGATCTGTTTCGCTCAATTGCTGATAGCCAAAACCAAGCATGGCGAGCATCTGCTCCTACCGTTTAAAACCACTGCGGATTAGAGTCCCCTTCTTCTAAAGTAGGTTGGCAATTTTTAGTAAGTCAGTAATGCAAGTTACTGGCTTTTTTCATGCATTTTATTTGGCAAATTCACACCTAGACTGAAATGCCGCCTAATTTCGTTAGACGTATGTATCAACTCTTCAATAAGCGTTTTAACTCGTTAAGATTTTTGTCCTGAGTCAGCAAGAACTCTTCCTTGAGGAGATCATTGACACGCTTATCTACGCTTATCTACGCTTTGTTGCGATTATCAACCCAATAATAAAACCCACTCCTAGCATAAGTTCATAGCCATTTTACTTTAGATTTTCCGCGATGTATGGAATCCACTCATTCTCGGCGTTGTTGATCAAATCAGTTTGAGGTTCAACGACGCCAAAAAATTTGAGACCAGTCGAGTCAATCGCTATATGGCGAATAGCTCCTTTGGATTTATTGCGATATTTGACCTGAACTGTCTTCGAACGGTTGCTGATACAGGTGTAGTCAGGGGACGTCAGTGGAACATCCAATAGCTCAAAGATAGAATCAATAAAGCCTTGAAGAGCACGTAATGGCGGATAGAAGATCCCCTTAATCATCAAGGCAGTTTCAATCGCGGTATCAGAATACTGGAAACCTCTACCACGCTTGCACAGAGCCTTATTGTATTCCGCCCAGTTAGTTATCTTCTTTTCCGCTTTACCCATGTCACCACCGTTCTAACTACCATAAAGGATCAGATCACAAGACTTGGAAAAGGTTCAACTGATTTAAGCAACAATGCATTCATTCTCTGTTACTAGGAGGACGATGAGCTTAAGAAATTACAATGCACAGGTGGGTGAAACTTATGCGATGAGCAAAGCGTTGAACAAGCTTACTGGGTTATAAAACTTGTCGTATTGACTAAGAAGCACACGAAACGGTGCGACTCTGTCTCTAAACTAAATTAAGCATCAAAGCCTCTTAAAGTTCATTGAGTATAAAAACTTCCGCCCGTATTTAATATCTTGCCATTCCCTCATCTTTATAATTCTTCTCACTACGAATAAGAACCCTCAGAAAAATACACAGAAGGAACACAATGGATATTTATCAGGAAAGTATCAGTTTTTTAGGTAACGGCGTGGATTTTGATGAAAACGGATTATTTCAATGTGAGTTATCATCGGATACGAATAATCATGATGAAGCACTTTTCTTAACCGTATTTAAGAACGAAACCACCATTAACTTACACATGTCTCTCACCAGCCCTGTGGAGTTGCCAACCCCTCTTCCAGAAACGATTGCTATCGCGATTGGTGAACATGCTCTGGAACCTTTCCGTGGTGGTTTCGGTATCGGTCTAATGCCCGATAGCCGAAGGTTAACGATCTACAAGGTTATTTTTCTCTCAAACAAACCTCAAGATTATGTGCAGAACACTTTTCAGCAACTGTTAGAAAGAATGGAGCAATGGCACCATTTTATTGAGCAAGCGGATAACGCAGAGACAATCCCAGAAACACTTCCTGCTGGGATCTTTATTTAAGTTCCCTTATTTAAAATACGAGTTTAATGTATGTCTACAATTCAAATTAATAGCCAGCATCGAGGTAATTTAGACCTCGCAGATATTCAAAATATTAAAAGTAGCGCCAAAGAAGGCGATACCGTTAAATTTGGTTCTGTATTTGGTAAAGAGTACAGCGTAACTAAAAATAGCGATGGTGACGTTACTCTAAAACAAAAAGAAAACCGAAGCTTTTTTAATCGTTTCTTTAGTAAAGCCGATTCTTCAAAAAACGGTGATTTAAAGCTGAATCAGATGAATCAACAACTGCATAAAAAAGAAGGCAGCGGCAACGTTAAGGTCTTAACTTTGACCTATAACCAAGCAAACCAAAAGATGCCGGAAGACACAAAGAACTACTTCCAGAACCTGATTCAAAAAGGTGACTATGATGTGGTTTTGTTTGCGGAACAAGAGTCTAAATTGCTTGCTAACGATCTTGAGCTTGATGGTATGAACCTTCTGAGTCAAAACAAAATGAAAGTTATGACGAAAGGTCTTGGTGAAGGTGTTAGCTACACTTCAATGTCCGTTTTTGCAAAAGACGGCGTCGATATTAACGTCAAAAAAGAGTCTGAATACCGTCATGGTATCGGTGGTCGAAACATGGAATTCTTCATGGGTATCACTGGTAACAAAGGTGGCGTAAAAACGGCTCTAGAGATCAATGGTCAAGCTCTAAACGTCATTTCTGCACACTTGGATTCTAACAAAGAAGTCAAACGTGAATTCGAAGGTAACAAGTTGATGGAAGGGAGCAAACCGCATGAAGAGGTTCTGATCACTGGTGATCTGAATGAGCGTGAAAAACGCACCGCTCAAGGTTCTGATGTGATGTACGATCCAGTCGCACATGATGATACGCATTTAGCCAAGCATGGCTTTAAGTTCAATCCTCTTAATAGTCACACTTACATGCAGCTTGATAAGCACACTGGTAATATTAAACAAAAAGAAGGTCGTGACCGCCCTGACTTCGGTGAGCTCGATAATACTGGCTTAACAAATAAAACAGGCAACTTACAAAACCATGAAACCAGTGTTATCACTGAAGGGTTTGATAATGTCAGCGACCACAAGCCAGTACAGTCTACATTTGAAGTAAGAGGCTCCTCTCAAAAGCTGATTGAAAACGCACAAACACATACAGCAGAAGACTTCAAAAATGAAGCAGCGTACTTAAATCCTGGTACTGATCCGGCAAAAGCGACGTTTGATGATGTGACCTCAGCGAATCAAGCTCGCCTTGGTCTAGAAAACTTGAGTAGCGATGAACAAGCGTTTGTAAAAGAGAACTTCACTAGCTTTATCATCGGCAAAGATGCCATCTTTAGCCAGCTAACAAATGGCTTTATGGAAGAGATGCGTCAGCTTCACACTGCTAACCTGACCACCGGTCAACTACAGACTCAACAAATTGAATTGACCGAGAAATACGAACAGCTTAACCGCAAAGTAAACGCTCAGTTTAACCAGCAGTTCATTGCCAACCTTTAAGATAGACTCACCAGAATACCTATTTGTGAATCTATCTAGATGAATAGGAATGATGAATACAAAAGGTGATCGTAAGATTGCCTTTTCGTTCGATAGTAATCAACCTATATATACTCAAAAAGCGTTTGACGCATTTCGTTTCTTGTCATGATCTGCTCGCCTTGGCTCGCTTCAATTTTCGCTGGATAGAAGAAGTTTAAACTCAAGAATTTGTCGATATAAAGGATTAACGAGTGGTTAAAACTGAATTACGCAACAAAGTCGTCTGCTGTCAATAAATTATAATTTTGGATTGTTAACTTTAGCTAACAAGACCTGTTTACGACAGAAATGTATTCCCTTCGTTGTGAGTGATGGCGGGTAATAAGGATAAAACTAAGTGGTATTTAGGACTTTTTTTTTATTTTTTGTTGTTAAATTATTGATTTTATTGATTTGTGTAAAAGTGATGCAATCGAGTTCATCCTTTATTTATAAATATATTTCATTAGAATATAGATAGTTAGCAAGAACGGATAGAAAGCATGTTGCATACCGAGGGTTCAGCGCATTACATGATGAGGTCAGTTATGTTTTTGAGAAGCATGATTGCTTGATTTACTTTGGCGAACTGCCAAAGCAACGATTGCCCTTTTCTAAATGGTGCCAGTAAACGATGTATTTCATAAGTATATAGTCGCGACCGTGCAAAGAGGCTATGCGTGCTCCATACAAAGGGGTGTCTCTGTATTGATGATACTTAATTGCATTGGTCAAATTACTCCAGCTCTTGATAGATAACAACGGCGTTGTTGCCTAAATCAGTTGAACCTTTTCTAATTCCTGCGATCTGATCCTTTATGGTAGTTAGAACGGTGGTGACATGGGTAAGGCTAAAAAGAAAATAACTAACTGGGCTGAATACATAAGGCTCTGCGCAAGCGTGGCTCTGTTACGTTTTGGATTGATGATTAAGGGTATCTTCTCCCTACCTCTGCGTGCTCTTCAAGGTTTCATCGACTCTATTTTTGAACTAATAGATGTCCCTTTGAGTTCTCCAGATTACACTTGTATAAGCAAGCGTTCGAAGACGGTTCAGGTCAAATATCGTAATAAATCTAGAGGGGCTATTCGCCATATAGCCATTGACTCAACTGGTCTCAAAGTTTTTGGTGAGGGAGAGTGGAAGGTAAAAAAACACGGGGCAGAGAAACGCAGAAACTGGCGCAAACTGCACTTAGCTGTTGATGTCGATACTCACGAAACCATTAGTGCAGAAGTCAGTCTTTGGCGATAGCGAAGTACTACCGACATTACTTAATCCTTTGCGCAGAAAGGTTCACGCAGTATCAGGCGGTGGCCCATATGATACCAAACATTGCCATGAGACTCTGAAAAAGAAAGGTTGTACCCCGTTGATACCACCTCGAAAGAATGCTGCGCTTTGGGAAGAGAGTCACCCCAGAAATGAAGCGGTAAATGCGCTTAAGAATGGAAAAATAGCGGAGTGGAAAGTACAGTCTGGTTATCACGATCGCTCAAGATCCGAGACTGCGATGTCCAGATACAAAGGGCTAATGAGCGGTAAATTGAGTTTGAGATGTTACAACGCTCAAGTGGGTGAAATCATGGAAAATGTCAAAGCTATAAACAAAGTTGTAACTCTAGGTATGCCTGTTAGAAGCTAACGGTTAGCGATAGACGGCGTAGCTTTGTCTCTAGATTGATTTGATCAACAACGCCGATAACAACGGATAACCATAGCGAGTATAGCGAAATGCCCCTTATTACGGGATTAAACCGCTTTGATGCCATGGGTAACCATAACTTTGTCACTGACAATTTAGATGAATACTTGTCTCCTATGAAAAAGAACTCTTATTGCTTAATATTCGTTGCATTGATGCTAAGTGGTTGTGCAACCAAAAATCCAGTGTCAAATGGGTTTTCTAGTAACCTTCAAGGGAGATTATTTGGTTGGATAACGTTTACTGATTACATTGCTCCAGTGAGTACACATCTAGGCGTTGAATTGTGCCAGGTTTCAGATAGTCAGTGCATTACAGTTTTACAGCAAGCGTATCAAGGGGTTCAGTTACCCGTTCAGTACTCGTTTGTTATTGCTCCGATTCAAGCAGGAAATGGCGATATGAAAGTGCGTGCTATATTGCGTTCTCAAGGTGAAATTATCGCCGTAAAAGAAGAGGGGTATACTTTTAAGCAAGGCAGTGTACATGCGGACTTAAAACTAGAAGCTTATAATAATTACTAGGAAGTGATTTTTTGTCTTTAGTGTTAAGACTAAGACGTTGGCTTGGTGGGATGGTTAAAATATAAATTAAGTGGTTTTTAATAATGGCACTTACATTATTTCTAATATAAAAGAGTTTTTCTGTTTTCTTTTTTACTATTTGATCTTTATAAAATGCTTATTAATTCTCAAAAGCACGGCTCAACGATATCGAAAATACTTCTTTATTTGATTTGTTCTGCATTCTCAATCGCACTTCTGGCTTGGACAGTTTATCTGCTTCGAATTGTAGAAATTAAAATTATGAAAGGTAGGGAGTGGATGTGTTAGGCCGACTAAATATAGAAAGGGTCGACTCGCACTTGCAAAAAATGCATAGTGCTTGCTGCTATGATAAACACGATGAAGTATTTCATTCCGGTCAGTCTCACATTGTTTTCGTTCACAATGGTCAATTGAGGGTCCAAACCGGGGATTCTACGCTAGACGTGGTCGCTGGTTGTGGGATTTATCTCTCTCAAGGGGATTACTTACTAGAGTATACACCGATAGGTGGTCAATACACGGCTTCGGTTATTGCGTTTGACAACGAGCTGGTAAGTCAACTATTGCAAAAGCATAGTGACCTTTTGATGTCGTTGCCAAAGATTGAGAATGTTCAGTCTGGGTTATTCCCTTTTACTCTAAACGTCTTGATAGAGCAGACGTTATTAGGCCTTAAGACGCTAGAAGAGCAGTCTTTCCCTGAAGCTATAATACGCTTAAAGTATGAGGAAATGCTCATCTTGTTACTGCACGGTGACCAAGGGGAATACCTTTACGCGTTGTTATCACAACTGACAAATCGGACCTCAGATAGACTGCGTCGGTTTATGGAGCTTCATTATCTTAAAGAGTGGAAACTGACAGATTATGCCCAAGAGTTTGGTGCGAGTCTGACTACGTTTAAAGAGCTTTTTAATGAATATTATGGTCTTTCCCCTAGAGCGTGGATCAGTGAACGTCGTTTATTACATGCTCATAAACTGTTGCTGACAAGCAGAATGAGTATTGTAGACGTTGCGATGGAAGCGGGGTTTTCAAGCCAATCTTACTTTACACAAAGTTATCGTCGTCGCTTTGGAACAACACCAAGTAAGACCCGGTCTGGAGGTGATAGAGTAATAATTGTTTAGTGAAATGCCTGACGACTAAAATTTTCTGACTAATTTTGAAAGGCATTAACTCACTTAAACCTTATTATGATCAGCGACGAAACGAACAAAACTATTATCTCTACTTCCTTCAGGATTGCTCGAAGTAGATGCGGAGAAGAATAAAATGGAAAAGCAGCATTGGCGACGCCGTTCGCTTTTTCCTAACAACATTGTTACACAAAGGAAGGTCACTGTATTACAGCGAGGCGCAAGATATGAGGGCTTCTCTCAAGTCTCACAAGAGCCCAGTGTTGTTAAGGTCAATTACCGACAGCTACTCAGTGAAGGTGTTCTGAGTTGCGACCAATTGTCTTTACTACAGCGCTTGCTTGATCGCAATGTTGTCGATTGTTTATGTGCTAGCCAGCTAATTAAAACATATCAAAAGTTTGGCACGTCTTTAGACCGAATTGCTATGCGGCTTTTTTTAGAGGTAGGTGGACAACTAAGTGAAGATCGTGTGTTGAGTTCGTTTGAACAAAGACTGGATTACATTAATCATCGATTAGGTTATTGCTTCAATTTAGCGTCACCTAAAACACTAATTCTTTCGATGTATTTAACCCTAGAGAAATGGGGTAAACAACAAACTGATCAGACGGTGCTACAAGATTCTCTTCAGCTTGAAAGGTTAATCAATCAACTGAGGATTCAGAAAGAATTTTGGTTGAGATTATCTGGAAAAGAGAGCAGCGTTTTTTTTGCTGAACAACAGCTGGAACTGATTAAGGGTCAGCATAAAGAACTATGTGAACAACTTAGCGTTCTCAACGATCAAAAAAAACAAGCTATTGAATATCATAGAGAATTTTTTGAAGAGTGGAAGCTAACTCTAGAAAAACTCAAAGGTTTATCTGAGTACAGCAGAACATCAGATGAATTTTTCTCTGAATGGGAAATATGGTGTGGCGAGGCGAGAACTAAAGCTCCAGAGCTAATCGATGTTTGGGATGCGTGCGACCTTGTGTACAGCGACCTAAACGCCGTAGCGAAAATTTGGCAATGGTTTCAAGACATGCAAACCGTTTGTAGCATGGATCATTACTACGTTGATAGTCAGAACAACCAGTGCGGTCAAGCTTACAACCGACTCAGGCAGATTTAAATAGGGCTAAATATGTTAGATAAAATGATGAAATCTCTAGCTGCAGTGCTAGGTGGGGGGGATTTTATTGCCTCGAGTAATGGTTCCTATGACATCGAAGTCGACCAGATGCAGCTTAATATTCGACAGCACTCATCATGGCTCTTTTGGGAAACCGTGCTCCCATTTCAGTTTGAACCGCACTTTGATTTTCAAAAAGGTCAGGCGCTAAAACACTGTATGCAGCTCTCTTTGAAAACACTGCGAGATACACGCAGCACGTTGACGGTGAATGATAAAGAGCAGTTGGTTATACAAGGCAAGATGATTATGGAAAGTGCGACGACAGAAGAGTTTTGCACACAACTTTCTCTGCATGTAAATTTAGTGGAGCAGTTCATTGATTTGCTCGAACACCAACGTGTTAATCATACTGTTAGTCACAGTGTTTGGATCCCATAATGCTTGTAGTTTTAAAGGCAAAAACAGCCAGACTCGTACTATCAATGATGTATAGTGCAATTTTAACGATGGCGGTTTCTTCTCATGCCTCGGAGCTCAATTGGTCCGAGCAACCGTTTCGTTACTACGCGGACAATGACTCCCTAAAAGAACTGTTGAATAACTTTGGCGCAAACTACCGTGTTTCGGTGTCGGTTAGCGACAAAGTGAATGACCGAGCCAGTGGTCGATTTACACCAGAAGATCCTGCCGAGTTCCTCGATTATCTGGCACAAGTTTACAACTTGATGTGGTACTTCGATGGTGCTGTGCTACATGTATACAAAGCAACAGAAACCCGTTCACGGTTGTTGCAGCTCGAACTGCTAACTGCTCGTGAATTACGTAGCACTCTGATCTCAACAGGGATCTGGGATTCCCGATACGGCTGGAGCGCAGCGGAAAATAAGGGGCTGGTCTACTTAGCAGGTCCCCCGAGATACGTCGACCTGGTTGTGAAAACTGCAGAGGCGCTGGAAAGCCGGCTGATACAGAAATCCAATTCTACAGATGAATTGTTTGTCGACATTATTCCTTTAAAGTATGCCTCTGCGACTGATAGAGAGATCACTTATCGGGACCAAGGTGTTACGGTTCCGGGGATTGCCTCGGTACTAAGTCGAGTGCTCACAGGTGTTCAAACTCAAGTTAAAGTGGCGAAAAAAACTGAAGAAGCAGTAACCAATCTGCCAGCGAATGTAACTAAAAGTGCCTCTGTTCATAACGGTGCATCGGTTGAAGCAGAACCCGGTTTAAACGCAATCATTGTGCGTGATACACAAGCTCGATTGCCATTGTATCGCAAGTTGGTTGCGCAGTTAGATCAACCGCAATCAAGAATCGAAGTGGCACTTTCTATTGTTGATATTAGTGCTAATGATTTAAGTCAGCTGGGTGTTGATTGGCGAGCTGGTGTAGCAATGGGTAACAACAGTGTTTTGGATCTCAAAACAACCGGTGATGTAGGTAACGGTGATGTCACGCTTGGCAGTGGACAAAATTTTAAGTCTCTGCTTGATGCAACGAACTTAAATTATTTATTGGCTCAAATTCGTTTGCTTGAATCTAGTGGTAGCGCCCAGGTAGTTTCAAGACCAACCTTGTTAACACAAGAAAACGTGGAAGCGGTTCTGAACAACAGCAGTACGTTTTACGTCAAGTTGATAGGCAAAGAAACCGCTGCACTAGAGAAAGTGACTTACGGGACGTTATTAAAAATTATACCTCGTATCGTCGGCGACCGATTTGTGGAAAGACCAGAAATCAATTTGAGTCTGCACTTAGAAGATGGTGCGCAAATTCCTGATGGCGACATAGATGGTGTCCCTTCAATTCGTAAAACAGAAATTAGCACACTGGCGACGGTAAAACAGGGACAAAGCTTACTCATCGGAGGGGTGTACCGTGATGAAATTAGCAACAAGCTGCGAAAAGTTCCTTTATTAGGAGATATTCCATACCTTGGCGCTTTGTTTAGAAGCACTGAAAACTCCACGAGAAGAACTGTACGTATGTTCATTATTGAACCAAGAATCGTTGTTGATGGAATCGGAGATAACGTACTTATCGGCAATGAATATGACTTAAGACCAAAGATTGGAACATTGAATAATATTTCAAATAACAGTGCAGACCTTAAATCAGCGCTTGCTTTGTACAGTTGTACTTCTCAAGTACAAGCAGTACGTTATCAGCAAGATTTATTGTCACAAGGGAAGTCATCGTTGCTGGTAGAATGTGAACTTCCTACAGGGAAGAAAGGATGGCGATTACAAATTAAAGACTGTGTTGGCTCAGAAAGTCATTGCGTCCGACCATTAGAGGAGCAGTAACCTCAATGCAGCAGTGGAAAATTCGTATTCTCTCTGGTGTTCATTCCGGGGTAGAAGTCACGTTACCTAACGATTCATTGGTCTTGGGTAGTGATGATTTCACCGCCGATTTGGTATTAACCGACTCTGACATAAAAGCAAGTCACCTCGTTTTGGTTTTCGATGGCGAAACGGTTTTGCTACGCGACTGTGAAGAGGTCTCAATCAGCAACGAAATTACCGTTGTTGATGCTGATGGCGTTGTTTTGCCGAGAAAGGCCTTAGTCTCTGTAGGTCGTTTAACCTTTGCGATTGGCTATCTGGAAGATGATTTAGTCATTGAGGCGGCAAATGATGTAATAAACAAGCAAGTTACACCAGTCAACCATAAACGGCCATCGGGTGGGAAAAGAACGCTGCTCATCGGATTGCTGTGCGGCCTGATCCCAAGCGCCATATTTATAGGTGTTTTGTTCAATCAGATGCAAGCGAACGACAAAGACGTTATCACCGAAGCTGAGCCAATTGTCTTAGTGCGCAATATTCTTAACGAACTCAAGCTTGACGATGTTCGCGTTGAATGGAATGCCAGCGTTCGACAGGCAGTGCTTGAAGGTTACGTCGAAGATAGAACGCAAAAGTTACAACTGCTAGGTCGAATTGATGCTTTAAGTATCAACTACAAAAGTGACCTGAGAACGATGGAAGAGATACGCCGTGGTGTGCGCTTTATCTTACGTAACCTCGGTTATCACCAAGTCAAAGTAGAAAATGGTGATGAAACAGGCACGCTATTGTTAACGGGCTACATTGATGATGCAAGTCGTTGGAGTCAAGTCGAGCAGATATTAGAACGGGATGTACCAGGACTTGTCGCTTGGAAAGTTGAGCTACAAAGAGCCGGGGCGTACATGGACACTCTAAAAGAGTTGTTAGAGAAAGCAGAGCTCTCAAAGAAAGTTCAGCTTGTTACTAGTGGTGACCGTATTGAAGTTCGCGGCGAGCTTGACGATATTGAAACAACTCGATTTTATGGTGTAACAAGAGATTTTCGTGAGCAGTATGGGGAGAAACCTTATTTGGTTTTGAAGTCTATCCCTAAAGTAAGCAAAGGAACCAATATTGATTTTCCGTTTCGTAGCGTGAACTTTGGTCGATCCCCTTATGTCATCCTCACTGACAATGTTCGTTACATGGTAGGAGCTCGCACTCCTCAAGGATACCGTATTTCTAGCGTTACTCCGGCAGGGATTGAACTAGTAAAAGGCGGGCAAGTAGTCACTATTGAGCTAGGATACGAAGATGAAAATACCAATGACAAATCTTGAGCAGTTATTACAAGGCGATTCAGGAGAACAGGAAAGAGAGGCGTTAATCCTCAAATTCGATCAAGCTCAATCAGCAGTAAAGCGTCAGCTCGATCTTGGCTGTTCACCAAAAGAATACCTATTGCTACAGAAACAGTATGAGGCGTATCAAGCGGCTTTAACTGTAATTGAAACTTTCAAAGACAATAAATAAAAGAAGGCCTTATATATGTCATTTTATGATTCGAGCAAAGGCGTCAACCTCGACGCAGTTAAATCAAAATTAGTAGCACAATCAAAAGCAGCGAACGAATCGGTAAACACTGCGATAAAAAACTTAGAAACGAACGCAGACGACCCTTCGAAACTGGCTGAACTACAGCACACAATCAACAAATGGTCTGTGGTATATAATATCAACGCGACCACAACTCGTGCAATCAAAGATGTGATGCAGTCTATTCTGCAGAAGGTATAAGTAATGGATAAAGGCATGTGTTTACTTCTTGCTGAAACCGCGTTGGTGGCAGCCGGTCTGCATCGTCATGAAGAAGTAAACACCATTACGGAATACCTTGATTTACAAGGCGATACAGAAGAAATCGTTGCTATGATTCGTTCAATGAGTTTAATGAATCGTGGCTTGTACGAAGACGCTCATCGTCTACTTGAACCGCTTTGCTTGACATACCCAGACCTAATCGGTCTGGCTGCGCTAGCGGCAGGAAAAGCCGGGCTCTTAAGTAAAGCCGAATCTTGGCTAGATATGGCATTAAAAGGCAATAAAGAAAACCAAGATTTTGCCATGAGCTTCTCTAAAGACCTCAGGAACCTTTAATGAAGGTTGAAAACCACAGATTCAACAACGCGCTTAATCCGGTACAGCAACCACCTCGGGTTGATACATCTGATGCGAACAAGATGAACCGTTTGATGGGTGATAAACCATCAGACAAGAGCATATCATTGCCGCAAAAAAATACAGATAATGTCACGCAAGCTAAGGCTAGAACAACAACTATAAGAGAGTGGTACGAAACACTAAAACGTTCTGGAAACTTCAGCGCTGCAGCCCTTAGCAGTACACTAAAAGACGCGTTTATTTCACCTAGTGAGAAAAAGGTAGCGCTGTGGTATGCCTTTAGTCAGGAGAAAAGCGCAAAGGACACTGAGAAAGCGTCACCAGAATTGTTTGCATTGTTAGAACGAGAGCTACTGGGGAGCTTTTCGGGGCGTTTAATAGCTGCCCCCCCTAAAGACAATCAAGAGTTGAAAGCTTTGCTTTCTGAGCAGTTCCCACTTGGCGCGCAAAAAGAGCAAGTGCTCTGGCACTGTTGGGCAGAGTTGAAAGACATCCCTGATAAAGCACCAGTACTAGACCTGGTCAGAAAAGAGCTGAGTTTTGTTATACAAAAGAATGCCATGGTCAAGAATATGCTAACTTACAGCCATAAACTAGACCTCTCATAGGAACGGATATGATCAATACGCAGTACACAGAAGTGGTGCAAACCAACCTAGAGCAGCTGCAAGATGCGCAAGCAGAAGGCGGGCTTAGTGAACGTTTCGAGCAAGCGATGTTAGCACCTGAAGGAAATTACGGTTTAGAAGGTGGTTTGTTAGAAAACATTAGCGAACTGAAAAACACCATCGACAATGCAAAGATCAGTTTAACCGACAGAATGAAAATGGTTGGCGATGATCCTGCCCAGCTTTTGCAGATGCAATGGGCGTTGACTCGAATTACCTTTCAAGAGGAGCTGATTGCTAAGACGGTAGGTAAAACTACACAGAATGTAGAGACACTATTGAAGGCACAATAGCATGATGAAAAAAATCCGTGCAGTGTGCATGTTACTCGCTTTATTTTTAGTAGGCTGTCAGGCAGAACTATACACGGGGCTCAGTCAGAAAGAAGGCAATGAAATGTTGTCTATTTTGCTTACCGAAGGTGTAGTGGCAACCAAAGAGCCAGACAAAGACAACACCGTTAAATTGATGGTAGATAGCGCTCAAATAGCGTTTTCGATTGATGCACTAAAACGTAAGGGTTACCCAAAAGAGCAATTCTCAACGCTAAAAGAAGTGTTTCCAAAAGATGACTTGATCTCGTCACCGCTTGCCGAGAGAGCGAGACTTATCTACGCGAAATCGCAAGAGCTGTCTTCAACGTTGTCACAAATTGATGGTGTGTTAGTCGCTCGTGTTCACATTGTACTCGAAGATAAAAACATACATCCAGGTGAGCGTCCGACTCCTGCGTCTGCATCTGTGTTTATTAAACATGCAGCGGATGTGGCACTCGACTCTTATGTTCCTCAAATTAAGCTATTAGTGAATAATAGTATTGAAGGGCTTAACTACGATCGTATTAGCGTTGTCATGGTTCCATCTTCGGAAGTTCGCGTAACGGCTCAAAGCAAGCAATTTGAAAGCATTTTGTCTATTCAGGTGACAAAGAACACGAAAAGCCATTTACTTGCTATCCTCGTTTTCATGGTACTACTTATCATTGGCTCTAACGCAGCGACGTTTGCGTGGTGCCGCAGGAATGCGAAACGTGGTTAATTCTGATACGCCGCTTTCTCAGATCCATCATCAGTTTAACTATTGTCCATGCAGTTATATTGATGAGAGTTGGATAAACAACAAACAGCCTTGGTTATTAAGACTCCAAGGCTGGAGGGACCAGGCTGCGATCAATCAGTGGTGTATTGAAGAATGGCAGTTATCATCGATTAATGACCATGTATTCAATCACCAATTTAACAGTTTGGTGTTACTCCCAGCCGAAACGACGAATAAATTGCTGTTGCTGATTGGTGGTGCAATGTATTGTGAATCGATGCGCCAAGTTGTATTGAAACAACCAAAGCAGTGTCTCAACCATGTTTTTGGTGTCGATGAAACGCGCTTTTTGATTCAGCAAGGGCCGATGATGATTTCAAACTGGCCAAACGGTTGGCAAAAAGCATTGCCGCCGAGTTTAGATGAAGCCTGTTTTGAAAAGACAGCTCGTGAACTTGGCTATCTATGGGTAACGTTCTTACTGGCGAAATCACCATCAGAGCTAGTGCAAAGGTGGCAGTTCAAACTCGATCGCTCACTAACTCAAACCAAACTCAATGCTGATTGGTTGGATGAAACGCATCGAGATCTTGCTTATCGACTTATAAAGAAAATTGCAAAACAGGTAATCCCTCAATGGTTTCATTTGTTGAAATAAAAACTGACAACTTGCAGTTAGCTCCGGGCCTAAAAATTCTCAAAGCAAAGGACTATGTGAGTTACTTAGATTCGCAACACTTGGTTGAAGCTGCACACTCTAAAGCCGCAAGCATTATTACAAAAGCTGACGATGCTTATGAGTTAGAAAGACAGCGTGGTTATCAGGACGGCATCGATCAGGCTAAGATCGAGAATGCAGAAATCTTGATGTCGACGCTTGCACGATGTAATGAGTACTACTTACAGGTCGAACAGAAAATGACAGGTGTTGTGTTGGAGGCAGTAAGAAAGATCATTAGCAGCTTTGATGATGTTGATACAACTGCAAGTGTGGTGAGAGAGGCGCTTCAACTAGTCAGTAACCAAAAGCAAGTGATTCTGCATGTGCATCCGGAGCAAGTGGCAGAGGTGCGAGAAAAGGTTTCCTCAATACTTAGTGATTTTCCTGAGGTAGGCTATGTTGAGGTCATTGCCGATGCGAGACTTAAAAATGGCGGATGTATCTTGGAAACGGAGGTCGGTATTATTGATGCCAGTATTGACGGGCAGCTGCAAGCACTCAAGCAGGCAATAACCAAACAATTCAGTGAGCACCAACAGATACAGTCTTGACGTGCTTATCTTTAACTCTCGAAAGCTCAGCCAAACGCTGGGCTTTTTGAGTTTTACTTTCTATTCACTGTACCTTTCTACCATTTCTCTAGTTTTATCTTAGCTTCCTATCCGATCTTTATAAACGGCTTAAAATGAAAAAAAGCCGACCATATCTGGCATATTCTGTGACTGTTATTGAGCACAATACTCACATCAACGGCAAATCTGATTATCTTAAAGGCTCTATTAACTATCGCCTCATAAGAGAGTAACGTTCGTTCAGAATACTAAATTTGTTTTTCTAAAAACGGTTAATCTAACAAAATTAACCAGCAGAAATGGAAAATAAAATAATGTGATAGGTGTATTTAAATTAGAAATTTTATATCTGTTATTTTAAATAGATACATCAATATTAAATATCAGGATGGTAGGTGAGTATGGATAAGGTAAATACCTTACTAATTGAGCTTGGTAACACACTCGATATCGAACGGGTGACTGCATATGATTATCAAATGTGGACAGTATATATGTCTGCTGGCAAAGAGATTGAAGTTCAAGGCTTGGATGAGAGAGAAGAACTGTTACTTTCAATCAAGGTTTGCCAAGATGAAGAGTCATTTGAAATTAAAAAACTGAAAACACTTTTGGAATATAACTTCTTATACCGGGAGTCAGGTGGGGTACAGTTCTGTATAGACCCTAAAAACAATGAAGTACACATGCAGATAAGTATACCACTTACCTCAGAAGTGAGTCGTGTTTCTATCCTGATTACTCAGCTTATGGAGCTTTGTGAACTGTGGAAGCAATATCTAACGGCTCAGTTTCAATCGATTGAGCAACATAAAAAGCTGCATACTTTCATCTCTGTTTAAAAGGTTAGGGTTATGGTAAATATCAATACATCACATATGCATTCGCTGAGCGAACTCACTGCACAGTTATCTACACAAAACCAATCGGACGACAAAGAAGTTCGGGCTCACGGAGGCAAGGACATCTTTGTTAAAGAAGGTGCGCCGAAAAACACAAGCGTAAGCTCTCGTATCAATCACCAAAACAAAGCGAAATCGATCGTCGTTGATCTATTGGTTAAGCAAGGTCTGCCAAAAGGTGTCGCCAAAGCTATGATGCAAAACGTACTGAATGGTGAAAATAAGTTGACTCTTGGAAACCTTAAAGACCTAGAGCGATTATCGACAGGGCCTAGAGAGAATTGGCCAAGTGTTTCAAGCACTTCAAAACCATCCAGCGCAGGTAAAACCGCTCCAGCAGATGCCTTGATTAGAAAGCACCAAGCTACACTGCAAAAGTTGGGTGATTTCGCTTGTACTGACCTTAATACCTTCGGTGATAAGAGATCTGAGTTCTATCAAGCGAAAGCGAAGCCAAGACTAGAAGGCTTCTACGCAAATCCAGCAAGAGTTCAACAAGATAAAAAAGCGACCATGTCAGCAAACATGGTTCAAGTGGCGGCTCAAAGAGGCAATAGCCCTCAGATGGGGACACTTCAAAACATTGCGAAATCCGTTCAGGACGCAAAAGCCGGTTGCTGTACTACGTTTGCCTTTGCCGCGGCCGCTGAAATGATTCAAGGGATGCAGGGTGATGCGAATCAAAACACTAAGGTCGAAGTAGTGGCATTCAAGAAAGGACACTCAGGCACGCACTTGTATGTTTTGGTTGGTAGACAGGACGGTAGTGATATCAAAGACCCAAGCTCATGGAATAAAGATGTGAAAATTGTAGACCCTTGGGCAGCTTCAGCATTTGGTGCGAGAATGTTTGGTGATATTGCTCATCCACCGGTTTCCAACATGTTCCCACCATCTGAAGTGATTTTTTCTAGCCACAAACTGGACTAAAGATTCCATAATCGGTTGCTAATATATACTACCAAAAAGGAGCAGTATTACTTTGCTCCTTTTATTTTTTTAATGTAAGTGATATCAATCTGGAAAATTAACTGCTCAAGTCTATCCATTCTCTAGCGAACATTTTCGATACCCTTTTCGGCACTTCAAGAAACCTATTCCACGCAACGCATACCTTGGAAACAATGTCCTCATAGTCTTCGAAGCTTTGGTTCGCTAAGTAGTGTTGTCGTAACCAACTCCATACTTGTTCTATCGGGTTAAGCTCTGTCGAATATGGGGAAAGTTTGATGATACTGACATTATCAAATTTGTGGGCGATATCATCGGTATGCCAACCTGCGCCATCCATTATTACTACAGCATGCCTTCCTTTGTCTGTGATATCGGATATTTGCTTTAAGTGTTCGATCATAATGTCTTTATTGACCCAAGGCACAACCATAGCTTCTCCAATCCCTCAGCTAGGACAAACAGAACCGAACAGGTAAGCGTACTCAAATTGCTGCTGTTTTGTCGCCCTTGGGCGCGTTCCTGTTTCAGCCCACAAGCGTGTCGTTGTGTTTTGTTGTCCGAATCTAGCTTCGTCTTGAAACCAGACATCAACACTCTCCAGCCCAATATGACCGAGGATCTTAAGGATCGTTTCTATTTTGAATTTTTTAAAATCGTCTTGGATTTGCTGTGATTGTTTGGGGTGTTTGGATCGAGAAGTTATCCAAGAAAAGCCCATGTGGTCGAGAAGATAATAGATAGAATTAGGGTGGTAGTATTTATCAAAGTTTTCCACGATGTAATCATGTATATCGCTCCCGACAAGGCGCCCGCCAGAAGGGGACTCTGCTTCTTTCTTAATGAACGCGCTGAGTTGTTTTCGTTGCTCTACATTGAGATATGCAGGCCTGCCTGTGCGAGGTTTCTCTTGAAGTCCTTCCAATCCTTCTTCAAGAAATGTCTGGACCCATTTGTTTACACTAGTTCGACTGACTTTGAGGTATTTAGCAATTTGAGTGTGCTAGTGACCTTCTTTGAAGTGGGCAAGTGCTAGTAAACAAACCTTCATTTGAATGGTTTTTTGTTGGCTTGCTAGCTTTTTAAAATCTGTCTTATTAAGGCTATCCATAGCTATTTTCTGCAAGAGTTCGACGACCTCAATTAGATCATATTTTTACTTTAATGGGTGTTACTTATTGCCTGTTTGAAGTCCTTTTTGGCTCGTTATGTGCGGTGCGGGCGCAAAAGGCTGGTTTGATATTCGTGAATACATTCTCGGGCACCATGATAGGTTTAAGCGTAATGGCGTCTTTGTGAACGGTATTCCCGCTGATGAGACGATTGCTCGCATAATATCTACGATTGAACTCGAGCCGTTTCACGAGTATTTCATCAACTGGATGGAGTCAATTTATACTCTTACCAAAGGCCAAGACGTTGCGATAAATGGCGAAACGCTTCGAGGCTCATACAATAGTGAAGATAGAGCGGGCACCATTCATATGATCAGTGCTTATGCTTCATCAAATAAGCTCGTGTTGGAGCAGATAAAAACTGAGTACAAGCTAAGTGGCATTTGATTGCGAAGCCAATAGCGATTAACTATCGCGGGGCCCTTTCAATACCTCGTCTAGGCTCGGAATCATCGCTGATATCAAATTAACGGATAATAATAGGCTATTCGAATATCAAAGGTTGGCACACAATGAGGGACTATCCGTCAACGGCCAACCTTATATATGATTCTATTGAAGCTGTTCTTCAGTTCAGCTTGAGTTGCTTATCCTCTTTCAAATCTATTGCCCGAGATACTTGGCTTGGCGAGAATGTCGGGTTTTGAAAGCGAGGCAACAATTTGTAGAGCCAATGCTTCTAAATCAAAAACTGTTAAACAAGGTATACAAACCAAGGGAACTCGTCCTTTGGGAGCGTGTAACGGAAAAATTTCATCGTCAATAACTTGGGTATGATATTTACGATTAAATCCAGCCTTCTGCTAAGTACATCAACCTTAGCTGACTTGGTGAACCAAGCTTTTCTAGCGCCGAGAGTTGGCCTTGATCGAGGTTCGGGCTTTTATCCAAGTATACTCGTCCGTTCGGTGTATCTAGAGGGAGCTTGTAAGTCAACGTCTTATTGATATCCTGTGCCTTTCCTTGGTCGATAGATCTTACTGCTGGCATTAGCCAGTCCCAATCTTCTTTGAGCAACTTCTTAAGTGCACTGTTGGCCTCTGACTCAGTTTGGCTCGGTGTATCTTCGATACTCAATTTATTCGTTGATCCAACATCTGGCACCAAGTTCTCACTTGCATCAGAGCCCAACATTTTCTTAAGCGTTAAGCGCGCCAATTCCATATCCTGAGCTTCTTTCGGTGCTTGAGGTGATGTCATAGATTTGTCTTCTTTTGGGCCTAGGTACGCAATCAAAGCACGTCCTGATGCAGCATCTTGCATACTAAAGGAGAACTTCCCTTTGCTGTTAGACACTTCAATTCGAGGTAACACACCAGACATAGGTTCTTGGTGAATTTGCTCTTGAACTTCGTTGTTCAGACAGTAGGAACTCGCTTGACCGGCTACAAACCCAGAACCAGTGATTAAGCCAGATGCTGCTACACTGCCTAGCGCTTCTTTTGCAACAACAAGGACACCAGTTGTGCCCACAGAGGTGACACCAAATGCACCAAGGCTTCCCGTCGCCATACCTAAGGTCGCTCCAACCGCACCTTCAGCAGATAGAGTGGCGTGCTCGTGCGCTAATGCTTGTTGTATCGGCAATGCCAACCTTTGGTCATGACCGGGCAATTGCGCAATCTGTTCTAGTTGGTGATAGTGCGCCTCAGCATCACCATTGACTGCCGACTTATGTAATTCACGCCCCGTGGCGATCAACAAACCAACACCTGGTAACGCCAAGTTAATTACTGCGTTGATACCAGTCCCTTTAATTGTTTCTTTTGCCATCTCAAGCAGTTCAGCACCTAAGCCGTCCATTTTGCCTGGGTATTGGTTTTCGATGCTGACTTGTAAGCGTGGGTCTTTGCTGATCGAATCGAACGTGCTTTTTAGATTTTTATAAGCTTTATCGTCAATCTTCACTTCATCTAATAGGCTTACGACTTCGAGGACCTTACGCGCAGTTAAAGGCTCGCCACGATACCCTGCTGTGCTCACAAGAGAGAATGCCAATAATGCCGTTTCTGGTTTTTCTTCTTTTAGCAGCGCCTGTTTTAAATCAAGGTGGGTCTTAATATTTTCTTGGTGGTACTTTTGATATGTAGATCGCAATATGGTGTCACTCACTGCCGTGAACTTTTGCCCTTTATGAAAGGTCGACGGCTCTTTGGCTTTACCGTGCTTACTGATCACCCGCTTATCTTTTTGTGCCGCGACAGTACGAAATTGATCCAAGCTCGGAATCTGGCTTTGGCTAGTTGAAATTACCATGGGTGAACTCCTTAAACTCTAAGTGTCTCAATGTGGGATTGTTCTGGATTGATAAATTGGGTTGGGTCTTGGTCTAACATTGCAAATCGAGCCTGCCAGAGTAGGGTTTGCTCATTTAGAAGGTGAAACCAAGTTGATAGGCTCGCTGCGTTTAAGTACTCAATCGGCTTTCTGCCCGCAAGAACCAATTGCCTACCATTTGGTGCAAGTGAAAGGGTCAAGCTCCCATCCGCGATACCGAAATAGTTAGCATGCGCAATGAGTTCAAGACCTTTCAGTCTCAGTTCACCGCTTTTTTCGAGACCGCCAAAAACCACCGATAAAACAAAATCGTTTTGATCTGCCTCACTAAAGTAAATAACGTAACGATCATCAACTAATAATTGGCAACGATTTTCTTCAGCAAAATAAAGTGGAGGTAGTTCATTTATTTCACAAAACTCTTTTATTAGAACTTGTAATGTGTTCATCGTTTATTCCTTCTGTTTTATCTTACTAGTAAACAACAAATAGTATAATTACGATGTCGAAAGTGGCTTTTATTTTGTTGATTTTCTAAACTGTCGTGATGTGTAGCACAAAGAACAAATGAATTTAATCGTCTTTGTTACGCAATTAAGCTCTCTAGTGTGAGGTTCCCCTGAACAGTTCTTGATGCTCAAGAAGAGTTATGCTGTAAAGCTCTTTGTGAAGTGTTTGGATTCACCGCAGTGGGTAAACAAGGATCGGACTCTGTCGTCAGAGTCTGTGTTTACCCTCTGAAGTATTCGAGAGCAGAGCTTAGTAACGGTTCTATTGGATTTAGTGAGTTGCCAGCTTGCAAGCATACTTACAGCAGGAGGGGGGAGTATAGCAAACTGGCTAAATCACTGGTTCTTATAAATTATCGTTTTTACTTCATCTAGCTGTTCTTAGTCAAGGTAAGGAGGTAGCTCGCCCCCTTTCATTTCGATATATAAAAAAAATAGGCCAATACTGAGAGCCCCCCTTGGCACTCTTAACCTATACTACCCTCTCGGTGTTTATATAGGTTCTAAGAGGTCACAATGCCTACTATCTCAGCGATTCATCAACCGATGAACTCAACAGCAATAAAGAAAAGCAACCACGCAGAATCAACTCAAAGTATCGTAAAAAGTGTACATGCCTCATCAGCAAAACAAACCTCTATAGGTTCAAGCGTCGCAAGCCCAACGACTGGCAAGTCTCATTTCAATCACGCCTATACATCACCAAAAGGGACACAAGAATTCTACTCGCAAAACAAAATGTCTTTTTCACAAAAACTAGAAAACTTTTTATCCGAGTATTTGATAAGTAAACCTGGCAGTGAAAAGAAAAGAGTAAAAGAACTGTCAAACATTGCGAATGTAACGGTAAGCAAAGATTTCAACGTCACCTGCCCACTTCCAAGTAAAGTCGGGGGCTTTAAACAGTTACTTTCAGATATAACAAAAGGACACTCTCCAACTAAAGGTGAGTTCTACCCTAAATTTAAAGCTCTAGTCCAACAATCTTTCAGCGAGATTATTTCTCTAGCACCGAAGAAAGGCCATAAAGATACTATCGAACTCAAGTCGCCATCGGTCGTATCACCTTTAGTTGATAGGCCTGTGTCAGATACTAATGTGACATCAAAAACCGCGTCTACTTCACTAGGAGTAACATCAGAACCAAGCCTAGAGACATCTAAGGGCAGCATAAGCTCATCAGAAAAAACAACCATAGAAAAGAGCAAGCAAGCTGACAATCAAAAAAACGCGACTAAAGAGCAAGTAACAGACGTTAAGTTACAAAACTATTATGAGCATGAGAGCACTTCTATCAAGAAAGAATTTGAATCACTATTTAACGCATATGCTAGCTCAAGCACTAAACATGCTGAATACGCACAGAGCTATTCTTATGATTGGTCAATGACATACTCTAATGGGTGTTACCAACTTGAATCATTACCTAAAACGGCTGAAGAATTTGCAAGTAAGTTTTGTAAGCTAACTGAAGAGCACTCCCCTAATGGTTCCTTAGGGAAGTTAGTAAAAAAAGCGTTAACGAATAAGACAACGCTAGGGCAGATGTTGAGAGTTAACAAGGCCTCTACGCTAGGTCCTATGTCTCAACTGTTGCCTACAACACTGAAGGTGGTATTAAAAAGCAACTTATCTACCGAAACCGCTGCAACCTTCCAAAAAGTAGTAAAACAGGAAGTGAGCGAACAAGAACAACTTAATGCACTAAAACAGAAACAATTACCGTCACAGCTACAAAAGCTTGAACTTCAAACTAACCTCTACCTGTCTAATGTAAAAAAGTTTCCAGAAGCCGACTTAAAATGTCGTACCTTCCACAAAGCTTTAGTAAAAGCAGTGAACAGAACTTACTCTGCTGATAAAAATAACGAACTACAAAGAAAAACAGTATTTAGAGGGCAAGGGGTAGTGTTTAAAAAAATAAGCCCTAGTATGGATTTACCTGTAAATGCTCAAAGTAAACACACGCTTTTCGATATGAACAAAACCTATGGTATTGACGACTTTGATAATATTGTAAGCAGTAATTTTGTAATCAAAGAAAAGACAGACTCATTCGAGAACCACCTATCAAGGTTAAATCAGAGTATTGGCTTCCATATCGAAAAACTTCCAAACGAAGCTGAAGTCGCCAATATAAACATACTCGGCATTAGCCCATTAAATATTGATGTAGATAAAACGATGGCGAAATTAGCGAATCTAAAAACTCTCCTGTTAGAGCTAAAGCCAAGTTGGAGAAGTCGACTAATTCAGCTATTTCACCCTAAAGGGGCCGAAAAAGAAGCAGAACGTCTTTCTTATCAATACATGGATATTTCACACTTACAGGAACTGAAAGATGATATATCAACCAGTTCGGAGGCAATGAAATTAACCGACCTATCGAATAAACCTTGGATGCAATATTTAGTGGCAAAGCAAGTTGAATCACTAAAATCGGATTGCCAAAGTTATAAGTTTGGGCCATTTACCATCGCCTCGCCAGCGAAGAAACAACTAGATGCACTGCTAAGATCAAACGAATGGCCACAGAGCAAAGCATAAAAGTAAAACTGGATGATCACGCGTGATTGCTTGTTTTTGCAAAGTAAATTATTGAGGTGTAACGTTGAAATTTGAAGCCGTATTATCAGAGCTTGCTGAACTATGGGGAATTGAGATCCCAACTGAATCTGATGCGATTGAAATAACCGATAATCAGGAAAGCCTTTGGGTTCTAGAATTCCCACATCAATCAGATTTATTTACCTTGTATACCCCTCTACATGTCACTGTAGACCGCTATAAAATGAGTGATTGGTTAAGCTTAAATATGCAGCGGGACTTACTTGGAAGCTGCTGGATAGGACTAAATAACAAAGAGCTATGTTTAGGAGTATCCTTACCAAAGGATAAGTTTGACCATAACGAGCTGAATAATATTTTTGAAAACATGCATTTAATTAAAGATAAGGTTCATGCTTTAGATGACTGCAATGAAAATGTTCATATTGATTTGGCTTTAATTAATGTGAAATTTATGTAGCTAATGGATGAGTAAGGTTACAACTCATTTAGGGCGGTCTCGTTTATCTCTTTGATATAAAAATCGGCTTTTTGCGTAATTAAATTTAGAGCCACCCCATAGGCAGGGTGAGATCGCGAATGTTTTTTAAACAAAATTACGTTCGATTTGACGAGCACATTTAGCTGTGATCATATGCTCCCTTTTTAGGGAGGGCATCATGCACATTGATGCGGACAGCTTAATAGAACATGATGCAAGTCTAAATATCGAGTCGATAAATCCTTGCAGCGCTCTCAGTGGCATAGAAAAACCTCGCTTCACCATGAGCGTTGTCGTGATAGGGCTTTGTTGCGTAATTAAATTTAAAGATAGAACAACCCCGTTTCGCGTATTTCTTAATCAATACGACAAGTTTCAGGCATACCTAACCCAGTAAGCTTGTTCAACGCTTTTATCATCGCGTAAGTTTCACCCACCTGGGCATTGTAATTTCTTAAGCTCAATCGTCCTCCTAGCAACTGTTTAACTCGATACATCGCTGTTTCTGACAATGAACGTTTGTGGTATCCATACCGCTCTTTCCAATACTTATTTGAGCCGTATAATTTCTAGCAACCCACGGCGAGATTTCGAGGATGACCACGCTCCCAGAAGGCTGCCCCTTCTCTTGGGGGAATAAGCGCAACGGCTCGCTTCATCTTAATAGCAGCGCGACACGCTCTCGTGTCGTAAGCGCCATCACCAGACACCTCAAGGATGCTTCGACGTGTTTGTTTCAGTAGGTTCGGGAGTACTTCACCATCTGTAACCGTTGATAAACTTAGCTCGGCGGCAATGATCTCATGAGTGCTTGTATCAACTGCAATATGCAGCTTTCGCCAGACTCTCCGCTTGCCATCCGTCCCGTGTTTTTTGACTTTCCATTCACCTTCGCCATAAACCTTAAGGCCAGTTGCATCAATGGCTATGTGTTGTATCGCTCCTCTCGCTTTAGTCTTAAATGAGACCTCAACTTGCTTGGCTCTACGACTGATGCAGGTGTAATGCGGACAACTTAACGGTACATGGGCTAACCTAAATATCGAGTCGATAAATCCTTGCAGCGCTCTCAGTGGCATAGAAAAAACTCGTTTCACCATGAGTGCTGTCGTGATAGCTAAATCACTGAATCGACGAGGTCTACCACTTATTGCCTCTTTACCAATCCAAAAGGTCAGAGAGCCGCGGTTAATGAGTGATTGTATTGCTTCCAGTTTTTTGTAACAAGGTTTAGGAATAAGGCGACGAGAGGGAGTGGACGTAGCTGCTCAGGTCGTAGATTCTTAATTTAGTTCCACTGAATTGCGAAACAAAGCTAATCTTACCACTTAACCAACTCATTTACGTTCCAAGGCCTATGGAATTGGGTCTCGCTTTTGGCTGGCTAAGCAAATTATAATTATTTACCAAAACTTTAAAAAAGTATACAAAATTCAATTAGATAAACATAATTAAGATGATGTAATTTGAGGGTGAAAATGCTATTTCCGACCATTTTACGGAGACCATCGAAACTGTTCCCGTAGAAACATAAAAAATAACGGCTACATATGATTGCCGTTTTTTTGTTGCACGTTAATCTAAGTGGTAAACCATGACAAATTGAACAGGATAAAATGGACAGAGAAAGTAATGTCAAATACTGGCTGAGAAATATCAACGAGCAGCTAACTCTAATTGACCGTCGGTGCCATATGCGGGTAGACGAGGCTCATTCCCTCCTGGTCCAACTCTCTGAAGATGGACAGGAGCTTCTACTTCATGGTGAGATAACGGATATTTCTATGAAGGATGAATTGTATATACTCCGCAGCAGTATGGTACTGAACGGACAACAGGATACGATGAAACGTTGTTGGTTAGCGACGCATCAAAATAAACTGCTTCTCATTCATGAGCTTAGCTTAGTTGATTGCGATGAAATCGACTTTGAGAACACGATGAACAACTTCATTGTGCTTATGAGTACTCTTAGAACTCAATTTAGTTCGGTATCAGAACCGATAAATGAAGTAACCATGCCTTATTCTCAACAGTTTATAAAAGGATAAATATTCATGCCTATTGGATTGAATCCAGTTCAAACGACTAATGTCACAAACACTTCAACTCATACCAAGAGTCCATATGAACTAAAGGTTCAGCCTGACAAAGCTAAACTACTGCAGGATATCGCGCCAACAGGACCTACACTGAAACAACCCACCACAGGAGAAAAAACTGCTATCACGATAAGTATGGATGAAGCGATGACAGCAATGACAGCAATGAACAAAGAACAAGCGAAGGGAGGTTTTACTCTTGATGACGGACGACAGTTCGAAATTCGAGATATGCATGTAATCAGACAGAACAAGGGGGGCTTGATAAGCCGGATGAAAGAAGGTTTCATCAAAGCATTACATGGTCAAGGAGCTTCATCCTCAGATGCTAAAAAGCTGACCGCAGCGTTACACCAAAAAGCCGATAACCCAGCAGTTCAGGAAAACTTTGTGCGCTCGTGGGATAGTGGAGGTTTTACAGATCCTACAGTAGTAAGTGGTGAAATGGGAGTGCGTGGGCATCAGTCAAAACAAGATTTTCAGTTTATTGTCCACACCGCACCAATAACTCACTTGATGGAAGGGAAGGGCGTTTTTAGTATTGATGCAGAAAGTGCGCTAACCTCCTGGGATGTAGCATGCACTAGTATCGTAAACCAGAGCAAGACTTTCACTTATGGCTCCGTTGGTGTAATTCTGAAAGTTCCGGAACAAAATGTTATTGCCGCTAGTCCAAACGATCTGATGTCGGAAACCAACATTGGTCTTCTTGATCGGACTGAAGATCTTGTCAACGTCTCAGATAAGAACGCTACAAAGACCCGCTATGAGGCAATGCCTGACTATGAACGTACAGGGTTACTAGCAAAAAAGGAATTACCGCGACATCAAAGGCATACCAACACTCCAAGTGAAGTCCTGAAGAAAACCTATGGGATGCGCAATGAAATTCTTATCTGTACATCTGGAGGTGTAAATCTCCACGAGGGGCAGAAGGCAACCGAGAAGGTGGAAATAGCAGGGTTTTTCCTCAACGACAGCGCCCCAACAGCCTCTCACCAAGATTTAGCCGATTGGAAAGGAGAAACGTTGTTATCCAAAAATGATAAGTACGAGTTATTCAAGCAGCATGCTGAGCCCCTAGCCCAAAAACTTGGAGTGCCAATTATTTACTTAAACGGTACAGCGGATATTGCGGAAGTTTTGAAGTAGAAATAAATATAAAAACGCAAATTTTTATGTAGTCTGGTGTTGTAGGGCAAATGAGAGGCGAGCGTCTAATAGTTGATTTTCTGAACATATAATAACGGCGTTGTTGCCTAAA
>NZ_JBFRTR010000021.1:0-14293 GCF_041474215.1 Vibrio sp. 10N.222.52.C12 | reverse complement strand
AAAGGCAGACCATAGTGACGATTATCCTTTGAAGCGAAGCAATGCGGATGCCGTTTAGAGCCAGCTTGCCATGAAGTTCAAATTGACTTGAGAACCTATCGTCGCTGGTATCAGCAAGGTGAAGTCTAAGCTGACAAAAGGCCATATGCATCAGACCAGAGCCTGCTAACAAGCTGTCGCAGGAAGAGCGTGAGGTGTGTAACCGCTCTGAGTTCGCAAGCTTGCTTCCAACTCAAATCGTCCTGACACTGCTTGAGAGAGGTGAGTATATCGCCTCTGAGTCGATCTACTATTGAGTGCTGAGTACGCAGGGGCAACTTCACAAACGAGGTCGTCAGCGGAGCAGACAGAAGCAAACTAAGCCAACCAGTTACACAGCGACGGACTCGAACCAATTTTATGCATTGGATATCAATCACTTACCTTCAAGGGTTCGAGGCCAACACTATTACCTGTATGTCATTGAGGATATCTACAGTCGAAAAATTGTTGGTTATGAAGTGTATGAGCATGAATGCGGTGAGCTGGCGTCACAACTTCTGCAACGAACGTTGATGCGAGAGCAATGCTTCAATCAAGCACTGGTTCTTCACTCAGATAATGGTGCACCGATGAAGTCGCTGACGTTTAAAGCAAAAATGGAAGAGTTAGGTATTACCTCATCGTATAGCCGGCCAAGAGTCAGTGATGATAACCCGTATGTCGAGTCATTGTTCCGTACAGGAAAGTACATGCCAAGCTGGCCAGCAAAGGGCTTTGAAACAATCGATAGTAGTCGAAGTTGGGTTGAAGCCTTCGTACGCTGGTACAACACCGAGCATAAGCAGAGTAAGCTAAATTACGTCACGTCACGCCTTCAGAGCGTCACAATGGAAAAGATAAAGATATCTTGAAGCGTCGTGTAGAGGTATTGCTAGCAGCAAAACAGCGAAAGCTTGAGCGGTGGTCTGGTGATATCAGGAACTGTGCGCCTGTTGGTGACATTCACCTAAATCCAGAAAGAGAAGCTGCTTAATAAGCAAGAAAATGATGACAACTACCTTGAAAAACACCGGAATCCCAAGGCTATAATTTTGTAGATTATCAATATGGAATTTCGTTTACACCCGATTTCAGATAATAAGTGCGACAATCCCCTTTAAATTGAAGATTAGACAAAATTCAATCCTAGAAACTCACTCTAACTTTTACCAATCAATCAAGCTCATCTAAGCGGATAGAGCCCTTTCCTTATGTTTGGTGTTGTACTACAACTAGTGGATATACATTTATATTAATTAGGTTCTAGTTTGTTCGTCCTTTTACTGGTTTCGTAAGAATTCGTGTCGTCAATCGTTGATTTGGAGTATGTATGACTGGGAAGCCTCGGGCCATAAAGCTATCTTTAAGTATATTAATATTGTCACTCAGTGCAACAATAGCGTGTTGGTCTATGGCACGAAATTATGTTGAACGCAATGCTGAAAGCCGTTTTACTAATTATACCCAAGACGTTAAAGCGTTGATTCAAAATCGCATGTTGAATTATCAACAGGCCCTCTCAGGGGGCGTTGCTCTATTTGCTGCTTCTGAACAGGTCGATCGTGAGGAGTGGGCGAATTATATCGATAAGTTAAATCTTGGCTTGCATTATCCTGGTATACAGGGGATTGGTGTTTCAATTCCTATTTCGGCGCGAGATAAAGAGGCGCATGTGCAGCAAGTTCGGGCGGAAGGTTTTCCTCAGTATGAGATTAAACCTAAGGGGGCGCGAGATGAATACACGGCCATTATCTATTTGGAGCCTTTTGATGCTCGCAACCGGCAGGCATTTGGCTTTGACATGTATTCTGAAGCCGTTCGGCGTCAGGCTATGTCTACGGCAAGAGATACAGGAAGAGCTGCTTTATCCGGTAGGGTTGAGTTAGTTCAGGAGATTACTGAGGATAAACAAGCTGGTTTTTTGCTTTATTTACCTATCTACAAAACGCTTTATTCCCCTGATACAGTTGAAGAGCGAAGGGAGGCCTTTGTTGGTTATGTTTACAGCCCATTCCGCGCAAGAGATCTCATGCAAGGTATCCTTCAATCTAACGTCTCAACGGTAAGCTTTCGGTTATATGATGGCGCAGAAGACACCCCTAATAGTTTGCTGTATGACGGGAATAGCGCCTTAAGTATTGTGGACGAGCAATTCATATCGACATTTCGACGCTCGGAGGTGATTAATGTTGCAGGTCGAGATTGGACGATCATCTATACTTCTACCCCCGTGTTTGAAGCCGGTCTCGATTTTTCGCTGCCTCGTATTGTTGCTGGAACTGGGGGGCTCTTAAGTATTCTGTTTTTTTTCCTTTTTCGGATGTTGATTGTTTCACATCAAACAACTGAAAAGCTGCATCATGAGGCCTCGGCGAGGAGAGAAGCCGAAGGATCCCTTAAGAGCCTAAACCAGGAGTTAGAAAATCGTGTTAATGAACGCACTCAAGAACTAAAGCGACAAGAAGAGCTCAATCGAATGCTTTTAGAGAGTTTGAGTGAAGGGGTGGTGGCTTGTGGCGCGGACGGAAATTTAACTTTATTTAACCGTACAGCAAGAGAGTGGCATGGATCTGACCCATTACAGATTCCCCCCGAACTCTGGAGTAATTATTACAATTTATATGAAGGTGACGGGCGAACACCGATGGCGAAAGAAAACATACCGTTGCTTAGAGCATTTAATGGTGAGCATATTCAAAATGATCTACTTTGCATAATCGCTAATGGTCAAAGTCCCCGCTTCGTCTTGGCCAGTGGAGCTCCGATTTGTGATCTCGATGGTAAGCGCCTAGGTGCTGTGGTTGCTATGCACGACGTAACTGAAAATAGGCGTCATGAACGTCGTTTCATTGATATTTTTGAGTTTGCACCTGATGCCATACTGATAATAGAGAGGGGGGGTTGTATTACTCAGGCCAACAGCCATTCTGAGGTTGTTTTTAATTGGGGGAAAGATGTACTTAAAGGCCAATTAATAGATCGATTTTTACCTGGTATTTATTCAAATATCAATAGCTCTTTCTTCGAGAATGAAGAATTGGGTGAAGGAGCTCGTGTTGAGCAACTCTCTACCATGGCTAGACGTAAAGGGGGGATTGATTTTCCGGTTGACATTAGTTTAAGCCCTGTTGAGTCGGAAAAGGGCTTGCAGGTGGCCGTCGCTATTCGGGATATTACCCAGCGTGTTCAGTCAGAGAGGAAAAATAAAGAAGCGATGGCTATGCTGAATGCCATTGAAGATGGGGCATTTATCTTTGATCCAGAAACGCTTCGCCACAGCTATGTTAATGAAGGTGCCGTTTGTCAACTTGGTTATTCCAGAGAAGAGTTGTTGGATCTTACTGCCGTTGATTTCAAAGTTGAGTTCGATGAAAACCGTTACCGGAAGTTGCTTGAACCCTTGTTAAATGGCGAACAGCAGGTTGTCCATATTTCTACTGTTCATAAACATAAAGATGGTCATCTCATTCCAGTCGAAGTCAATCTTCAGTACATTTTTCTACCTGGAGGGAAAAGGCGTTGTATTTCAATGGTTAGGGACGTAACCGAACGTCATCAGGCTTTACGACAACTTGAGGAGGCAACCAAGCAGCAAAAAGCGGCCAATTTTGTCATAGAGCAGGAGCGTAAAAAACTTGCCCAACGGGTGTCTGAACGCACAGCGTCATTACGGTCAACAAATGAAAAGCTAGAGCAAGCTCGAATTGAGGCGGAACAAGCAAGCCATGCTAAATCGGCTTTCTTGGCGGCAATGAGCCACGAAATACGGACGCCAATGAACGGGGTTATTGGTATGTTAGAGGTTTTGTCACACAGTCAGCTGGAGTGCCATCAAGTTGATGAAGTTAAAACTATTCATGACTCTGCGTTTGCCCTGCTGAGGCTCATCGATGATATTTTAGATTTCTCAAAAATTGAAGCTGGTAAGCTAGATCTTGAAAAATTTCCGGTATCTGTCGAAGAACTTATAGAAGGGGTATGCTCCTCGCTTGTCTCCGTTTCTGAGAAGCAAGAGGTTGACTTGCAATTATTTATTGCCCCGATTTTTCCAAGTTATATTTTGTCTGATCCAATCCGGTTGCGGCAAATTTTCTATAATTTAATTGGTAATGCAATTAAGTTTAGTGGTGGTCGTAAGGAAAAACGAGGAGACGTCTCAGTCCGCGTGAACATTGTTGATAATAAAATGGTTGTCAATATCGAGGATAACGGCATTGGAATATCGTCGGATGCCTTAGCTATGTTATTTACTTCTTTCTCTCAAGCGGAGTCATCCACAACGCGTCGTTTTGGGGGGTCTGGGTTAGGATTGGCGATCTCGAAGCGCTTAGTGGACTTAATGGGCGGAGATATTAAAGTAAACAGTCAGTTAGGAGAAGGCTCTACGTTCACAGTTAGCTTACCTTTGGCAATTTATCAGAAAGAGATCATACCACCTTTATCGTTACTCTCAGAGACAAAGTGTATCCTAGTTGAGAACTCAGTATTTGATACTGACGCTCTACGAGTTTACCTCGAGCATTCGGGTGCTAATGTTCAAGTTGTTAGCACCCATTCCGAAGCGTTACGTATTGCTGAGTTGCTTGAAGAGGTTGTCGTTATAATTATTGGTCCGCAAAAACATGTCCCGGAACTTACCATCGCTTTTCTGAAAACATTGAAAAGTTCACGAATTGAAAGTGGGTATATTAGGCACTTGTTGATGACTCGAGATCAGCCTCGGCCCCTGAAATTTGAATCCCCTGAATTTGTTGCTCTAAATTGTAACCTATTGCGGCGAAAAGAGTTTTTACAGTCTGTTTCAGTGGCTGCCGGAATTGTTTCGCCTGAAATAATACTTGATCAAGTGGGGGAAGAGTCTCTGCCGTTAACTGCGGCACCGAGTGTGGCACAAGCCCGTGCAGAAGGACGGTTAATCTTGGTTGCAGAGGATGATAGCATCAACCGAAAAGTCATCCTTAAACAGTTGAGTCTACTAGGTTATGCGGCAGAGGTTGCTGAGAACGGATTGGTGGCTTATCAACTTTGGCAAGAGGGAAGTTATGCGTTGCTATTAACGGATTTACATATGCCGGAAATGGATGGTTATGCATTAACGGAAGCGATACGACAGGATAACTTGGAGAGGGCACAAAAACCTATCCTAGCTTTGACAGCCAACGCTTTGAGAGGTGAAAAGAGTCGAGCCAAGGCGGTAGGAATGAATGATTACCTTACAAAACCTGTCCAGCTTCATTTACTTAAAGAGGCTCTTGAAACATGGTTGCCCAACCAGAATGGAGTGCCTGAACTTGGATTACTTGAAGAGGAACAGCCTAGGGACTCTGAAATATTGACTGTCAGTAAGCTCGCTGAGCTTGTCGGAAATGAGCCAGCTGTTATGTGTGATTTTTTGACTGATTTTTTGAGTTTAATGACAAGACAGCAGGAACAGTTAAGAGCCGCTTCTTCCGCTAAGGATATTAGAGAAGTGAGCAGTATCGCTCATAAGCTCAAATCTTCATCTCGTTCAGTGGGCGCGATGAGATTAGGTGACTTGTGTGCCGAGCTTGAAAATGCTTGTACTATAGGTGATGTCGCAGTGGTGGAGTTGACCATGACTCTGTTAGATAAGTGTTTTGCAGAGACGGAAGAGGAAGTGATCTGCTACCTTGATAAAAAAATTATATAGGAGAAGTGTATGGCGATAATGTTGATTGACGATGAGCCGTTTTTAATGAAGTTGCTTGCTCATCAATTAAAGGATTTTGTGAATGAAAAGGTTGTTGTTCATCAATATGAACATGCTGTTGATGCTCTTCAAAAATTAGAAATGCATCCTGAAGAGGTAGAACTAATTTTTTGTGATCTGCAGATGCCAAAGATGGACGGAGTAGAGTTTGTCCGTCACTTGGGGCGTATAGGCTACCAGGGAGGTGTTATTTTGATGAGTGGTGAAGAACAAGCCATTCTAGACAGTGCTAAAAAGCTGGCAACCACTTATCAACTTAATATTTTTGGTTGTCTCCATAAGCCTTTTAGTCCCACTCAGTTAAAAGAAATTATTGAGCATCAGGCCGCTCATCTAGAGACGGAATGTTTTGATGACCTGAAAGAGTATTCTGAAGCTGATCTGCGTCGAGCTATTCAACAAGGTGAGCTAATCAATTACTACCAACCACAGGTCAGGCTTCGAGATGGTGAAATTGTCGGTGTAGAAGCTTTGGTACGTTGGCAACACCCTAAAGATGGCCTAGTGTTACCTGATAAATTTATCCCACTTGTTGAAGAGTATGGACTGATAGATGACTTGACGATGGTTGTTTTAGCTAATGCTCTGGAACAGAGCAAACGTTGGCAATCTGTGGGCGCAAAGCTTTGTATGTCAATCAATATTTCAATGGAAAGTCTGACGTCCTTGGAGTTTCCAGATAAGATTCAAAACATTGCACATGAGGCTAGAGTCCCATTGTCAAACTTAGTCTTGGAAGTAACGGAAAGCCGGCTGATGAATGATCGGCAGTTAGCGTTGGACATCCTGACACGACTGCGACTTAAAGGTGTTGCTTTATCTATTGATGACTTTGGGACGGGGTATTCCTCGTTGGCCCAGTTACGAGATATTCCATTCAGTGAGCTTAAGATCGACCGAAGTTTTGTGCATGGGGCCCATAAAAATAAGTCTTTACGCGTGATTTTTGAAGCCAGTTTCAAGATGGCCCAGCAATTAGGAATGCAGACCGTGGCTGAGGGAGTGGAAGATCTTGAGGATTGGGTGTATTTACGTAAGATAGGGTGTGATGTCGCACAGGGTTACTTTATTGCCAAGCCAATGTCTGAAAATCATTTATCTCGATGGTTAGATGAATGGGAAGGCGTCGAGAGCTAACCCTCAATTCAAGAGTAAATGGTGTCAATATTGAATCACTTATGCACCTCTGCCGTACTTTTCCTCCTAAATCATTTGCAAGTCTAAATATCTAGTCTAGAATTCAAATCATAAATAAAACAATAACTTATATTAAGGGGGCTACGGAATGAAAAAATGGCTTAAATCTACAGTCATCGGCTTATTTGTGGTTGGCTCTACGCCAGCTATAACAGCCCCTTCTGTTCTCAAAGTATATCTAGACTCGGATCGAACCGTGCATCTAGCCTCAGCGGAGGCAATAGAAATGGGTGTAAAAACGGCTTTTTCTCAGCATGGTAATCAACTTTTTGGCATTCCAGTAGAGTTCGAAGTACTTGACCATCGTGGGAATACGGCGCGAAGCAAGCTCAATATGCAGCGCTACCAGAAAGACCCTAATGGAATTGTTTTCTTCGCCGGGTTGCATTCTTCCCCCCTGATAAAATATCGCGATTATATCAATGAAAGTGAACTGTTGATTTTGGTGCCATGGGCTGCAGGCGGTCCTATAACTCGCTACCCGTCTGAGAAGAATTTCGTATTTCGCCTCTCTGTTGACGACACAAAAGTTGGGGGGAAACTGGTCTCAACAGCAATCAATAATGGTTGCCAATCTGTTGACTTATTATTAGAAAAAACGCCTTGGGGTAAGTCTAATTACAAAACGATTTTCCAATCAGTAGCCGACCACAGCACACACTTAAAAGCTCGGGTTACTTGGTTTAATTGGGGAATTGACGAGGCTCTGGCTCGTGTGATAGCCGCCGATCTTAATCGAACCGGCGTTGAATGTGTCCTGTTTGTAGGGAATTCACGAGAAGGCCCCTTATTAGTCAAAGCTCTCTCTGATCTTGAACAACCACCAAAAATTTTCAGTCATTGGGGGATCACCGGAGGTGGTTTCTCTCAGCGAGTTTCATTTGATGCTCGCCAGAGAACTGCTTTAAGCTTTGTTCAATCTTGTTTTAATTTTTATAGCTCTCCGGAGAACGATCTATCGAAGGAGGTATACCGCCAAGCTACGGCGCTATTCCCTGATAAGTTTACAAATGATTTTATTGACGCCCCAGCTGGCTTTGTGCATGGCTATGATCTGGCTAAAGTATTTATTCAAGCCGCACAAAGTATCACCCTCACCGATGATATGGTGAATAATCGACAGCTACTTAAGCTGGCGTTGGAGCAGATGGACACACCGGTTCAAGGTTTGGTAAAGACGTATGAACAACCATTTAGCGTTTATGACGTGGCACATCCTGATGCTCATGAGGCGCTAGGAGCCGATGATTTGTGCATGGCGAGGTACACTCAAGTGGGAGCCATCAAGCTGTTAGATTCAGCTAAGATTAATAAGGCAGATTAATGATCTATAAAACTCGACCAAAACTCAGTGGTATTCAGCTTTACGGTGTATTTTTGTTTATCTCGATGGTTGTGTTCGCTCTTATCACTTATGGACTTTTAGAGCAGCAAGCTCAGCAATCAATAAGAAACCTGGAGAAAATCAATACCTCAATTAAACTAAGTACGGCAGAGAGTTATATTAGCCAATCCCTGAATAATACCGAAAATTTAGCGATGAAAATTGCCTCACATCAAGTGGTGATTTCTACCGCTTTAGGGGGGGGGGCTACACCACAAGAGATTAGTGATAGACTAGCAATCGTGAAACCAGTGACGGGTAAGCACTATATTGTGATCTTGGATATTCTTGGTGACCCAATTTATCAAGAGTTAACCTTACCGGATGAACTGTTCGCTCAACTGCACACTAAGATTGAACAAGGAGATCTATCGAGTGTGTTTAGGGTATTTACCTTTCAAGATGATAGTAATAACTTAATGGTTGCTCTTCCAATACTGTACAACGGTTTTCTAGAAGGTTTACTTGTGTATGTGAAGCCATTTGATATTGACGCCTTTTTATCACCGTTGAGGTTCTCCGAACAATATCAAGTAAGTTTAATTCAAAGCGATAATAGTTGGGGTATGCCTCCCCCAATTGATTGGACGCAACATACAACATACCTCCCTAGATACGACTTGGATTTAGTTTACAGTATTAACCCTGCTATCTATCAAAACAATCGTAACCAATTTATCCGTTCACTCATCGTTGCGTTATCGATAGCTGGTGCGTTGACATATATATTGGTCTATTTTACAGGTAAAAAGCTCCTCATATCTCCTTATCAGTCACTAGAAAAGTCTGAGCGCCGATTAAAAAAAGTAGCCATTGAAGCCCAAACCGCAAGTGTCGCTAAATCACAATTTATAGCCTCTATTAGTCATGAGTTGAGAACCCCTATGAACGGGGTTTTGGGGGCAGCTCAACTGCTGACACAGTGTAAAAATAAAGATGAGCGTCATGAGCTTGAACAAACCTTGCTCTCTTCCGGGCACCATATGATCTCAATTCTCAACGATATACTAGATTTTTCTAAAATTGAGGTTGGTAAGCTGACGCTTAATCTTTCTGAATTTAAACTGGCTGACCTACACAATAAAATTGAAAATAGTTATCGACCCTTATGCTTAGATAAAGGTATAACGTTTGAAGGAACGGCCTATTCTGAAACATCAATACACCTAGTTGCCGATGAGACCCGGTTAGCACAGATAGCTCTTAATCTTCTCAATAATGCGTGGAAGTTTACTCAAAAAGGGGAGATCCATTTTTCTACCCGGCTCACGCAAATGAATAACAACGATTATCTAGAAATTAAGGTGTCTGATACGGGAATTGGTATCCCCGCAGAGAAACAAGCAACGATATTTGACCCATTCACTCAGGGCGATGGGAAAACTACGCGTAAATTTGGCGGGACTGGACTTGGCTTAACTATTATTTCCAAGCTCGTAGATACTATGCATGGCACGCTTAACTTGGAAAGTAAAGTAGGTGTAGGGACACGCTTTATCATTTGCGTGCCTGTCAAAGTTGTATCACAGCCTAGAGAGCAAATAAATGAACCAATGAAGTTATTTAATGGCGAAGGGCTGAAAGCTTTGATTGTTGAAGACAATCGTGTAAATAGCATCATCCTATCTAAATTCCTAAAGAAAAGAGGTTTTAAGTGTGATATTGCCCTTGACGGACAAAAAGGTTTTGAGCAAGCGAGCAGAACCTTTTATGACGTAATCATGATGGATAACCATATGCCTATTATGGATGGTACTGAGGCTACGAAACGTATTAAGGCTTTATCTTCACCCTATAGTGATAGCATCGTCATCGCTTGTACCGCTGATGCCTTCGAGGAAAACCTAACTAAAATGCGTGAGGTTGGCTGCGCAGAAATCATCACAAAACCAGTCAATGAGGGGGTGTTAGATTCGGTCTTTAATCAATATCTGTCAAACCAAGCTGTAGAAAAGGCCAACAGTCCATAAATTAATCTGCATGACTAGCTTTGGGCACAGAGAGAAATGTTAGGTATAAAAAGCATAGTTTTCATATTCAGTTTGGTTGTGTAACAGTAATCTTATGCTCCGGGCGTTTTTGCGGGGAGGTCACTATTGCCCAGCTCTTTCTAAAATTCCTCGACACCATTGTCTCAGTTTTTTTCCAAAAAGATTGACAATCGCTGTTCTAACGCCATGAGCTTATAGTGTACATACTTGTCGCCGAGTTTGGTTATCCGGCTTAACTTAGGCCTTTACTCGTGAAACATTATTTCGGAACCAAGCAAATAAACCGCAGTTTTTATTAAATAGAGAACCTTTTGCTTTTGGAAGCGAGTGTCATTGTAGCGGTTTGGCAGCTAATTCCTTAATTCTTCATGACTCGTTGAATATTGGCAGCGCTAAACACATACGCTTGAGCGGGTAGCTTGCTATGAGTAAGTATATAACCAATGTGGTTCAATGGAACTAAATCAAGAACCTACGATCTGGTCAGCTACATCCACTCTCTCTCGCAGCCCTATTCCTAAACCTCTTTACAAAACAACCAACTGGAAGCAATACAACCAATCACTCATTAACCGTGGTTCTCTGACCTTTTGGTTTGATGAAGAGGCGATAAGCGGTTGGGCGCAAAGCAAACAGAATAAGCGCGGGAGACCACGTCGGTTCAGTGATTTGGCTATCACGACAGCACTCATGGTGAAACGCGTGTTTTCTATGCCACTGAGAGCGCTACAAGGATTTGTCGACTCGCTATTTAGATTTCCATGTTCCATTAAGTTGTCCACATTACACCTGCATCAGCGTAGAGCTAAGCAAGTTGGGGTCTCATTTAAGGAGCAATACAGCACCTAGCCACTGATGTTACTGGCCTTAAGGTTTATGGCGAAAGCACATATTGCAGTCGATACAAGCACTCATGAAATTATTGCAGCCGAGCTAAGTTTATCGACGGTTACAGATGGAGAAGTCCTCCCTAACTTACTGAAACAAACACGCCGAAGCCTCCTTGAGGTGTCTGGTGATGGCGCTCACGACACGAGAGCGTGGCACGCAGCTATTAAGATTAAGCGAGTCAGAAGGAACAACCTTCTGGGAGCGTGGTCACCCCCAAAATCTCGCCGTGGGTTGCCAGAAGTTATACGGCTCACATAAGTATTGGAAAGAGCGGTATGGATACCACAGACGTTCACTGTCAGAAACAGCGATGTATCGAGTTAAACAGTTGCTAGGAGGGCGATTGAGCTTAAGAAATTACAATGCGCAGGTGGGTGAAACTTACGCGATGATAAAAGCGTTGAACAAGCTTACTGGGTTAGGTATGCCTGAAACTTGTCGTATTGACTAAAAAGCATGCGAAACGGGGTAGCTCTATCTCTAAATTTAATTACGCAACAAAACCGCTCTTAGGATTTCTCGATGCCGCTAAAAATTGTCATAAGTTTTGCGTTCACTCTTATCGTGAGCGAGACATATTCTATTTCGCCCCTGTTTCTTTGCTTCATATAAAGCATTATCCGCTAGCTTAATCACCTCTTTGACTGTCTCCGCTTGTGAGAGGCTAGCGCATCCTATAGAGATGGTCACTTTCTGATCTGATTCGTATTCTAGGGGGGCTGTGAGGTTTTGTTCACTCACCAATATTCTTAAGTTATCAGCGATCTTGCTGGCGATTTCAAGATCTGTTTGAAGAAGTAAAATAGTGAATTCCTCTCCACCATAACGACAAACTAGATCAGAAGAGCGTGTATTGTTTTTCAGAACATTAGCGACGAGCTGCAAAACTTTGTCCCCTAGTAAGTGCCCATAGGTATCATTGAATTGCTTAAAAAAATCAATATCTATTAATAGTAAACTATTTATTTCCTGGTTCAGGTTTTGTTGCTCAAATACTGCTTGGATTTTTTGATCGAACTCTGATCGGTTATACAATCCAGTTAACCGGTCAGTAATTGCGGATTTATGGAGTTGTTTTTCAAGGAGGCGTCTACGTTTATCGAATTGCTCATAAGTAATACCACTAGCCAGCATTGTAAAGGTGATATACGTACAGACCACCACTACATAGATAGCAAAACCGCTGGTTTCATCATCCAAAATATAAGTGGTGAGAAAGCCGCCAGCTAGGCAAAATAACAACCCAAAGATTAACTGCGTACGCGCTATTTTCGCTCCTAAAGTAGGTAATAAGAGTGTTTTAAGTGCGCCTCGGTGGGCTGTGAGACCAAAAATTGATATGGTTAAAAAGAACCCTAATATAGTGGTGACCGGAGACATCTGGCCATAAAATGAATCAATACCATAAGCGTAACCAACGGCTGAGACAAATGGGAGGAAAATAGCGGTAATGGCAAAAATTTGTATTAGATACCAAGGACGTCTATTTAAGAGGAAAAAAATGGCTATGACAGCAAAAAGTTGCATTACTGATGTATTAAACCCCATCTCGATGGGAGACTCTGCGTGAAGTGGGGTATCAAAAAAGATGAAATAACTTAGAACAGGGTCAATTAAATTAATTCCAGTACTTTGTTGATAGAAACGAATGACAAGTATGAAAAAAGCAAGGCTTACGAGGCTTCTGGTTATCTTCAGACTCTTTTTCCGCCAAATACAGGCGCAAGAAAGAAGTAAAAAGATAAAAGCAGTTATAGGATGCGTAGCTGCCCCATGGCTTGTTGGTCGATAGAGCCATTTAATATCAAAAAGATAGGAAGCTAAAATGAGAACAGACAAAGCTGCAATCACCTTGCAGAAAACTTGGCTGTAAAAAAGAGTGAGTGAAGTGAGTGCTCGTTTTTTTTTGCCATTTATATGTCGCCTTCATTGGGTGTCTTAGGACTTAACTTTTATAGATAATGATTCAATCTAGGAGATTTTTCCCAAATACTGCGTTTAATATTATCATTAATAAGGATGGGGATCCCGCCTTCGGTTTCAGGCCTATCGAACTAACTTAAACAAGGCTTCAGTTTCGTTTCTATATGAATATTGATCTTGTTGTTAACAACAAGATCAAATCTTCCTACTGCAGGAGGGGGGAAAGAAGCGACTATTTCGCGATCAAGAAATCATCAAGTGATTTACCAGCATCAAGCTGTTCTTGAATTATGGAAGGGGTGCGACTTTGACCAGTCCATGTTTGTGCTCTGCCGTTCCCGTCGGTGTATCTATATTTAGCAGGGCGAGGCTTACGTTTACCTTTTGTGTTCTTTTTTGATTTTCCTGATAGAGCTTCTATGAGAGCTTCAACATCAACCTTGATGTGATTTACGATTTCAGCGAATTTTGTTTCTTGGCGTTTAAGAAAGACGGTCGTTAACTTCTTAAGTGCTTCTTCAAGTTCCTCAAGTGTTAATTCACGAGAGAACGCCCGAAGCGAGCGGATATTAAGGGCTTTGTTGCGTAATTCAATGGAACTAAATCAAGAACCTACGATCTGATCAGCTACGTCCACTCTCTCGTAGCCCTATTCCTAAACCTCTTTATAAACAACCAACTGGAAGCAATACAACCAATCACTCATTAACCGTGGCTCTCTGACTTTTTAGATTGATGAAGAGGCAATAAGCGGTTGGGCGCAAAGCAAACAGAATAAGCGCGGGAGGCCACGTCGGTTCAGTGGTTTAGCTATCACGACAGCGCTGCGAGGATTTATCGACTCGATATTTAGGTTAGCCCATGTTCCGTTAAGTTGTCCGCATTACACCTGCATCAGTCGTAGAGCCAAGCAAGTTGAGGTCTCATTTAAGACTAAAACGAGAGGAGCGATACAACACCTAGCCATTGATGCTACTGGCCTTAAGGTTTATGGCGAAGGTGAATGGATGGTCAAAAAACACGGGACGGATGGCAAGCGTAGGGTCTGGTGAAAGCTTCATATTGCCGTCGATACAAGCACTTATGAGATCATTGCCGCCGAGCTAAGTTTATCGACGGTTACAGATGGAGAATTCCTCCCGAACTTACTGAAAC
>NZ_JBFRTR010000020.1:0-28591 GCF_041474215.1 Vibrio sp. 10N.222.52.C12 | reverse complement strand
CTTTCATATCATTCTCTATCGTGATTGAAATATCAAAAAGGGCTCCCTTAGGAGCCCTTTTCTATAAATATAGATTATTTACAAGGCTAAACAATACGGCTAGGCATTCGATGCCGTCATAAAGTCTCTGATTTGCTTGCGGTAGTCAGATAAACGGTTTGGTGTCATTAAGTTGCGTGACTCATCCAACACGTTTCCGCCCATATCGTCAGCAATTTTCTGCGCCGCACTCAGCATCACATTGAAGTTTTGATCAGCTTGACCATAACAAGGCAACGTCATAAAGAACGAAATACCTTTAGTCGTGAAGTCAGCAGGATCATCATGTTCTAGCGTTCCTGGCTGCATCATGTTTGCAACGCTGAAAATAACCTTTGGTGCATCTGTAGATTGTGCAAAGCAGTGGTAAATAGACATCTCACCATAAGTTAAACCGTTGTTCTCCATGCTGCGGAAAAGTTCAGTCCCAACGAATGGGATCTCTCCAGCACAGTGAACATTAAGAACGATCACTTCTAAACCAAGTTCTTCATCTGGTTTTGCTTCTTCAACAGTCGCACTTTGCGGAGTCACGACTTCTTTCGCAACAACGGGCTCTCTTTGAGTAAGCGTTTCGTTTGGAACGACTGGCTCATCAACTGTTTCAGAAGGCTCTTCAAACGAACCGTACTGCACTTTAAAGCCGGCATGGTTTTCTTTTTGCTCGTCAGTCAACTCAAAGCTTGGAACTTCAGGCTCAACGTCCTTCTCTTCCTCAATCACTTCAGGTTCACTTTCAACCTTAATTGGGTCTTCTACGCTGAAAGAAGGAAGATCATTTAATTCGATATCATCTTCGTAAGCTTCTTTCGCTTGTGGCGCTGTTAGCGGATCTGAGTCGATCAGCGGATCAGTATCAGAGGGTGAAACAGCAAAATCCGGCTCTTTACGTTCTTTTCGGATTATCTCAAAATCATCTTCTGGGGCGAATGAACGGTTTGGAATAGTTTCTGCTTCATCTAAGCTGTCGTTATCAAGCTTACCGAGCGGCTTATCTCCAAACTTTGCTTTCCCTTCTTTTTTACTCGTCCATAGACCATGGAACAATAATGCGGCGATAGCTAATGCGCCAACAATAATGAGTACAAATCGCAATTCCTGCATTTTTCGCTCTCAGCTTTCTTAGTCAACTAGCTATAAACACGCTGTCACTAAGTTGGGTTAATTTGGCTAATCTCACTACTCTATCAAAAGTAGCCACTGTTTTAGAACAACTTAATACAATTAGTTCCTTACATGGTGTGATTTTCACCACGCTTTTTTTCTTAATTTCGGTCGAGTACACTAGACATGTTTGCTATTTAACCAAATTCACATGTGACCTAATTTAAATATGACTATTGAATCTGTTCCCCGCTCCGGCTTTGGCTATTTTATTTTCGGAATAAAAATCGCTTTATCACCGAGCATTCGTAAGTTTGTACTAATGCCACTTATCGCGAACGTGTTACTCGTTGGTGGTGCCTTGTTTTATATCTTCTCCAACCTAAACACTTGGATTGAAGGTTGGATTGGTGCATTGCCAAGTTTCTTGTCGTGGTTGTCATACATTTTATGGCCATTACTTGTGTTAACCGTCTTGGCCACATTCTCGTATTTCTTTAGCACGCTCGCTAACTTCATTGCCGCACCGTTCAACGGTTTACTCGCGGAAAAAGTTGAAGAGTTGTTGAGCGGTAAAAAAGTTAATGACGATGGTTTACTTGATGTCCTCAAAGATACCCCACGTATATTAGCGAGAGAATGGCGCAAGCTTGTCTACATTCTGCCAAAAGCGATCGGTTTATTCCTACTTTTGTTAATTCCAGCACTAGGGCAAACCGTTGCTCCGTTTTTATGGTTCATTTTCACAGCATGGATGTTAGCGATTCAATACGCCGACTACCCGTTCGATAACCATAAAATCAAATTTGATGACATGAGAAACAATTTGAAACAAAAACAAGGCAAGAGCTACAGCTTTGGCGCGCTTGTTTCTGTGTTCACCACAATTCCAATTCTAAACCTGATCGTAATGCCCGTTGCCGTTTGCGGCGCGACGGCAATGTGGGTTGCTGAGTTTAAAGACCAAGCTCTGCGTTCTCGTCTATAATTCTCGTCTATTACCCCGCCTATACTTCCTAGTTTCGCCTATCTTTTTGAAGTTCTGATTTCAATAAAGATAGGCGTGAATTCTGCTACATATCTATATGATATAACTTTTTAATCCTTTTACCTTTTTTTCAACTTGTTTAATCTAAATTCAAGCTGAATAAACATCGTAAGACACTAGACGGTAAAGTGATTGATATACTACGTTTAGTTCTGTCATTAAATGAAGGAATATCGCATGAGCAAGATCTACGAAGACAACACCCTAACGATTGGTAACACACCTCTAGTCCGCCTTAACAAAGTAAGCAAAGGTAACGTCCTAGCTAAGATCGAAGCTCGTAACCCAAGCTTCAGTGTTAAATGTCGTATCGGTTCAAACATGATCTGGGAAGCAGAAAAAGCAGGTACGCTTAAGCCAGGTATCGAGCTTGTTGAACCTACCAGTGGTAACACAGGTGTTGCACTTGCATTCGTAGCAGCAGCACGCGGTTACAAACTAACGCTAACTATGCCTGAATCAATGAGCCTAGAACGTCGTAAGCTGCTTAAAGCGCTTGGCGCAAACCTTGTGCTAACTGAAGCACCAAAAGGCATGAACGGCGCGATTGCTAAAGCAGAAGAGATTGTTGCTTCAGACCCAGACAAATACCTACTACTTCAACAGTTCAACAACCCTGCTAACCCACAGATTCACGAGCAGACGACTGGTCCTGAAATTTGGGAAGCAACAGACGGCGAAATCGACGTGTTTGTAGCGGGTGTTGGTACGGGCGGTACTATCACTGGTACGAGTCGTTACATTAAAGGTGAAAAAGGCAAAGCGATTACTTCAGTCGCGGTTGAGCCGGCAGAGTCTCCAGTGATTGCACAAGCACTTGCAGGTGAAGAAATCAAACCAGCTCCACACAAAATTCAAGGTATCGGTGCAGGTTTCATCCCTGGAAACCTAGATTTAGAGATTATTGACCGTGTTGAATCGGTAACTTCTGAAGAAGCGATCGAGATGGCTCAACGCCTAATGAAAGAAGAAGGTATTCTTGCTGGTATCTCATCTGGCGCGGCAGTAGTAGCAGCGAACAGAATCGCCGAACTACCTGAATTTGCAGGAAAAACTATCGTTACTGTACTGCCAAGTTCTGGTGAACGTTACCTAAGCACAGCCCTATTTGCTGGCATCTTTACGGAAAAAGAGAACCAACAATAATATGTGGTCAAATCAATTTTTCGTCCAAAAAAGCCCCGTTTAGGGGCTTTTTTGTTGATCCCTGCCCCACCTTTGGTAATATCGGGTCTGTTTTATTTTTCGCTTCAAAATAAAAGAAGCAATAAACAAATTCTGAAAGTCATGAGTACTCAACAAAAGACGACCATGGCTGGATAAAAATTTATAACCAGTCTAAGTTCTAACACGAACATGGCGTACTAGCCTCTAGCGCATTTGGGCTAAAGCAGTTAAGCTAATCTGGTTACAAACTTACAAAAAATAAATTAATTGGGGTATATAAAATGTACGAGAAGCAAGTAGAAATCACAGCAGAAAACGGTCTTCACACTCGTCCAGCTGCACAGTTCGTTAAAGAAGCAAAATCTTTCGACGCTGACATCACAGTGACTTCTAACGGCAAAAGCGCTAGCGCGAAAAGCCTGTTCAAACTACAAACTTTAGGCCTAGTAAAAGGTACTAACGTTACTATTTCAGCTGAAGGTCCTCAAGCTCAGCAAGCAGTAGACCACCTAGTTGCTCTTATGGATCAACTACACTAATACGGTCTCCTTCTTTCAAAGCCATTTTGCATAGCAAAGTGGCTTTGTTCGAAATAGATAGGAATAAGCGCGACATTAGTCGACGACTTAAAGTCACACACTCTCCCGTTTACAGTTGAACAACTAAGGTAAGGCTATGATTTCAGGCATCCTAGCATCTCCTGGTATTGCTTTCGGTAAAGCACTACTACTTCAAGAAGATGAAATTGTCCTAAACACTCAATCTATCTCTGACGACCAAGTTGAAGCAGAAGTACAGCGTTTCTTTGACGCTCGTAACAAATCTTCTCAGCAACTTGAAGTTGTTAAGCAAAAAGCACTTGAAACTTTTGGCGAAGAAAAAGAAGCAATCTTTGAAGGCCACATCATGCTGCTTGAAGATGAAGAGCTAGAAGAAGAGATTTTAGCACTCATCAAGAAAGACAAGATGCACGCAGACAACGCGATCCACACTGTGATCGAAGAGCAAGCTGTTGCACTAGAGTCTCTTGATGATGAGTACCTAAAAGAACGTGCAACTGATATCCGTGATATCGGTACTCGTTTCGTTAAAAATGCTCTAGGCATCAACATTGTATCTCTAGCAGATATCAATGAAGAAGTTATCCTAGTAGCTTACGACCTAACGCCATCTGAAACTGCACAAATCAACCTAGACTACGTTCTTGGTTTCGCTTGTGACATCGGCGGTCGTACATCTCATACTTCAATCATGGCACGTTCTCTTGAGCTTCCAGCTATCGTTGGTACTAACGATATCACTAAGCAAGTTAAGAACGGCGACATGCTTGTGCTAGACGCGATGAACAACAAGATCATCATCAACCCTTCTGAAGCTGAACTAGCAGAAGCTAAGAAAATCAAAGCAGATTTCGAAGCAGAAGCGGCTGAACTAGCAAAACTAAAAGATTTACACGCTGAAACTCTAGACGGTCACCGTGTAGAAGTTTGTGGCAACATCGGTACAGTAAAAGACTGTGACGGTATCCTGCGTAACGGCGGTGAAGGCGTTGGTCTGTACCGTACTGAATTCCTATTTATGGACCGTGACGCGCTTCCTACTGAAGAAGAGCAATACGTTGCTTACAAAGAAGTAGCAGAAGCAATGGAAGGCGAGTCAGTGATTATCCGTACTATGGATATCGGTGGCGACAAAGACCTACCATACATGGACCTTCCACAAGAGATGAACCCGTTCCTAGGCTGGCGTGCAGTACGTATCAGCTTGGATCGTCGTGAAATCCTACGTGACCAACTACGTGGCATCCTACGTGCATCTGCACACGGTAAACTACGTATCATGTTCCCAATGATCATTTCTGTTGAAGAGATCCGTGAACTGAAAAAAGCAATCGAAGAGTACAAAGTTGAACTTCGCGCTGAAGGCCTAGCTTTCGATGAAGAAATCGAAATCGGCGTAATGGTTGAGACTCCAGCAGCTGCTGCAATCGCACACCACCTAGCGAAAGAAGTATCTTTCTTCTCTATCGGTACTAACGACCTAACGCAATACACTCTTGCGGTAGACCGTGGTAACGAAATGATTTCTCACCTATACAACCCACTATCTCCTGCTGTTCTTACAGTAATCAAGCAAGTGATCGACGCATCACACGCTGAAGGTAAGTGGACTGGTATGTGTGGTGAGCTTGCTGGTGATGAGCGTGCAACGCTACTTCTTCTTGGTATGGGTCTAGATGAGTTCTCTATGAGCGGTATCTCTATCCCTAAAGTTAAGAAAGTAATCCGTAACTCTAACTTCGCTGAAGTTAAAGCTATGGCTGACGAAGCACTATCTCTACCAACAGCTGCTGAAATTGAAGCTTGCGTAGAAAAGTTCATCGCTGAGAAAACTCAGTAATCGCCAATCGCTTAATAACGTTAGACGGCTAAAAATAGTCGTCTAATTTGTTAGATTGGTATAGTATATTCTACAGAATAAAACTAAACGTTAGGAGCATGACACAATGGGTCTGTTTGACAAACTGAAAAAGCTTGTATCTGATGACAGCGCTGATGCTGGTGCAATCGAAATCATCGCACCTCTTTCTGGTGAAATCGTAAACATCGAAGATGTGCCAGATGTAGTTTTCGCTGAAAAAATCGTTGGTGACGGCATCGCGATCAAACCAGCTGGCGACAAAATGGTAGCTCCAGTTAACGGTACTATCGGTAAGATCTTCGAAACTAACCACGCATTCTCTATCGAGTCTGACGACGGTGTTGAGCTTTTCGTTCACTTCGGTATCGATACTGTTGAACTTAAAGGCGAAGGCTTCACTCGTGTAGCTGAAGAAGGTCAATCTGTTAAAGCTGGTGACACTATCATCACTTTCGACCTAGCGCTTCTAGAAGAGAAAGCAAAATCTACGCTTACTCCAGTTGTTATCTCTAACATGGACGAAATCAAAGAGCTGAACAAGCTTTCTGGTTCTGTAACTGTTGGCGAAACTCCAGTTCTTAAAGTAACTAAGTAATCTCGATTACTTATCTGCTTTAATTAAAACGCTACCTAAGGGTGGCGTTTTTTGTGCCTGCTATATAGTTCTAATGCCAGATTACCAGCCGCTTTGGCCTTATACCTAACAACTACAAATCCCCTTCTTCTTTGGGCCTCTCACGAACAGAGATCCCTGACATCTCGCTCGGTTCGATTCTGGGATGACGATTAAACACTATGGTTTAAGCCTGAGTGATTGTTACTCAAACCGACCTCTTCTATACAGTTAGCTATAGAGTCACCAATACCCAACTCCCGTCATTCCCTACAGTGAGGCACGAACGTGATAGGGAATCTCGCTTTCCAATCAACTACCAACACCACAACTCCCCTCTCTTCTCCAAATTTCAGGCAATAAAAAACCCAGCCGAAGCTGGGTCTGTTTAGCGCTCATCTCTCACCACGAGCTAATTTGTGGAAGCCTAACGTCAACACTATCGGTCAACGTGGCTTTTCAATCGATTAACCTAGTAGGCTAAGTGCCGAGTTCGGTGCTTGCTTCGCTTGAGCAAGAATCGAGCTTGAAGCTTGAGAAAGGATCTGAGACTTAGTCATCTGAGTCGTTTCTTTCGCGAAGTCGGTATCTTTAATACGGCTCTTAGATGCGTTAACGTTCTCGTTAATGTTGTCTAAGTTGCTGATAGCGTGGTCGAAACGGTTTTGGAAAGCACCTAGCTCAGCACGGTGACTGTCTACATACTTAAGGGCCGCATCGATTACTGCTACAGACTCTTGTGCGCCGCCAACAGATGTTACGTCGATAGTATCAACCGTTACGTCTTTAGCTGCTTGAATACCTAGCTCGCCCGCAAGACCGCCAGAGAAAGACACATCGCCGCTCACTTTGTTGTTGCCTGTGAACATTTGTAGCTTGCCGTCTTCAGTAACAGACGCTTTAACAGAATCTTGTTGACCGTTGATGTAAGTCGCGAGCTCTTCGATGTCATCACCCGCTTTTGCGCTGATGTCGATTTCTTGTGCTTGGCCGAAGTTGTCAGTGAACGACAGTTTTAGGTCGTTAGAGCCCGCTTGAACGTTCCAGTCTTTGTCTTTCGCGTTCTCAGTTTGGTAGCTCTTACCACCCATCTGAGCGTTATCAGAGCGCATGTCTTTCAGTTGAAGCATTACAGCTTCACCGTTATCCGCACCGATTTGGAATGATTTAGTACCGTGAGTACCGTTAAGCAGCTTGTTACCACCAAAAGACGTCGTTTCCGCGATACGGTTCAGTTCGTCGTTCAGTGCTGTTACTTCTTCTTGAATCGCTACACGCTCAGATTTTGAGTTTGAGCCGTTTGAAGATTGTAGAGACAAATCACGCATACGTTGCAGGATGTTAGTCGTCTCGTTCATTGCACCTTCAGCAGTTTGTGCAATTGAGATACCGTCGTTCGCGTTACGTACAGCAACATCAAGGCCACGACTTTGAACGTTCAAACGGTTCGAGATTTGTAGACCCGCAGCGTCATCTTTTGCGCTGTTGATTTTTGAGCCAGAAGCTAGACGCTCCATTGATGTTTGTTGTGCGCTGTTTGCATTGTTTAGGTAACGTTGCGCTGTCATCGCTGAAACGTTTGTATTTACATTCACTGCCATGGTGACTTCTCCAATTGATTTTCCGGTATAGCGGTTTCCGACGTCTCGGAAAACCAAGTAGTTATCTCTAAGTTACTTTTAATAACGGCGTGATTGGCGAAACCTTTAGGAAAAAAACAACAAATTTAAAGAAATAGCGGTAAAACAGAAGAAAGCGTGACTGGTCGTAAAATTATCGAAAAAAGATGAGAAAATCGCTAAAGTTGCCGGGAAGTCAGTCGAGTGAGAAATTGTATTTTTATTCGCCAAAAAGCACCGGCCAAGCTGAAATGCTTTTATAAGATTGTAGGTAATTCATTAACCTAATAACGTTAAAGCTAGATTCGGCGCTTGCTTGGCTTGAGCGAGTATCGTTGTGCTCACTTGCTGCAGTATTTGTTGCTTGAGCATTTGAGTGGTTTCTTTGGCGTAGTCGGTATCTTTGATTCGACTGTTTGATGTCGCCAAATTCTCATGAACGTTTTCAAGATTGTTAATGGCATGATCAAAGCGGTTTTGCATTGCCCCTAATTCAGAGCGATGGCTATCGACATACTTCATCGCCGTATCCAAAATAGAGACGGCGCGCTGAGCACCACCCACATCCGTTACATTGATGTCATTAACTGACTCGTAATAGCCCGCTGACATCGAAAGCTCACTGGCTAATGAACCTGAAAAAGAGATGGTACCCGCGGTATCTTCACCTGACATATAAATCTGAAGTTGTCCGTCATCATTAACAGAAGCCGATAAGAGATCCGTTTGACCATTAATGTAAGTCGCCAACTCTTCGATATCATCGCCCGCTTTCGCATTAATGGTGATCTCTTGAGGCTGACCAAAACGATCGGTAAACGACATCGTCATATCATTCTGGTTTGATTTCACTTCCCATGAATCACTGGCCATGCCATTAGCAACGTAGCTAAAGCCGCCCATGTTGATGTCATCAGTACGCATGCTTTTCAAACCAATCTGCACAGCTTCGCCCGAACTGCCGCCGATTTGAAACGAGGTGTGCCCAAAACTGCCGTTAAGGAGTTTTTTACCACCGAATGAAGTGGTTTCGGCAATTCGATTCAGCTCGTCATTTAACGCGGTGACTTCTTCTTGAATAGCGATTCGTTCCGATGAACTATTCGAGCCGTTACTCGCTTGTAGGGATAAGTCTCGCATGCGCTGCATGATATTAGTGGTTTCATTCATCGCCCCTTCTGCAGTCTGCATAATGGAGATACCGTCGTTAGCATTTCGAACAGCAACATCAATGCCACTCATCTGTGCTTCTAATCGATTTGAGATCTGTAAGCCAGCCGCATCGTCTTTTGCACTATTAATACGGCTCCCTGAAGCTAAGCGCTCCAAAGATTGGTTCAGCATGTTATTAGCGTTAGAGAGGTTTCTCTGAGCCACTAACGCCGAGACATTCGTATTGACAGTTATAGCCATAGACCTTCGCTTACAAAAAGAGGAATAAAACTCACGATTGCTCTTATATCGACCAATTCATATAAAGCTTTAATAAAAAAGGAGCCCTGAGGCTCCCTTTGTTTATTCTTTTTGAGACGACTTACTTAATCGTTAATGCACTCAACATCTCAGTTGAAGGAGCAAAGTAATACGCGCCAGTCACCGCTTTAGTAAAGCGAAGCAGTTGGTCTGTTTTGCCATCAGTTACGCCGTACATGCTCTCTAACATCGCATCGAAGTTATGACGAACGTTACAGTAAGCAATGAACAATAAGCCGTGGTCGCCCGTAGCAGTACCGTAAGGTAGACTGTGGCGAACAATCTTAAGCCCCTTGCCTTCTTCTTTGATATCCACACGGCCAACGTGAGACGCCGCAGGAACATCATCTAACTCAATTGAATCAGGTTTAGTTCGGCCAATCACTTTCTCTTGTGCCGATACATTCAAACGATTCCAAGCTGGCAGGTTATGCACAAAACGCTGCACCATTACATAACTACCACCAGCGAATTCACCCTCAGGCACAATAGCGACTTCAGCACGTTGTGCGTCTTTCGGGTTTTCAGTGCCATCAACAAAGTCTGTCATGTCACGAGAGTCTAGGAAGCGATAACCATAAGTTTCATCAACCACTTCAACATCAGCTGCTACTTCAGATAGCAATTTACGCAAGATAAAGAAGTGCAGATCATGTCGGTTTGAATGACAGTGAATCAGAACGTCAGACAGTGTGCTCGGTGCTGTGATATCACCTTCACCCAGCACAGGGAAGTCGATCAAATCAGCGGGCGCTGCTTGCTCGAACCTATCCCAAAAAGCTTTTGAGAACGCAACCGATGCCGTTAAGTTCGCATCAGGCTGAGTTTGGTTTAGTTCGTCGATTAGAGTCGGAAGCTTTTGAATTTCTGCTAGTACATTAGCAGTATTAGCGTTCACTTTAAGTTGAACGTAAAGCGCGAAAGGCCCAGCTTCAGGCAAAATAGCACTTTGAACGTTAGGCTGCTCATTTGAAACATTAAGCATAGATTATTCCTTCCAGTTTTAGATTCTAAGTATAATTGTGAATGGGACAAATGTTTTGATGAGAATCAGTCTTCGAGCTCAACCACTTTAAAGCAATCCCTTGCAGCATGGCTATTGGTTAGATAAAGCGCTAACCACAGCAGCAACAATAGGGTGATGCCATTTGACCAACGGAACCATCCGTTATCCAAATAGATTAAATAAATCGTATGGGAGCCCTGTGCCAAGATAGCCATCATGGTAACCCAACGTCCCCATGACACGACTTTGTTAAGGCGCTTTCTATCTGGCGATCTTAGCCCAAATAACCACATCAGCAGCAAACTAGGCACACTCAACGCGATCCCGACATAAAACATCTGATGGTCTGGGTAGATTATCTCAAGAATATCGGTTCCCGATTCTCGGCTTGCGCCTGCAACAATGAAAACGACCAAGGCTTTCGCAAGAAACAACCAACCTAGCCAGAGCAAGATTGGAGCTTTCAAAAAGCCGTGCTTGTCGTATTGTTCTATGGAGTACCGCACAAATCTCACTTTCACTTATTTTCAAACCAACACTTTAACGCAAATCATTCATACTTAACTAGCTTTGCGTTATCTTAGTAGCCAATCCGTTTTAATTGTCGAACTCAGTATGAAAAACAAAACTAATACGCCCTCTGTTGAATCTCAACAGGAAGCACTGAAGATAGCCAAAGCGACTCAAAAGCCAGCTCAAACCAAAGAACAAACTAAACTGATTGCTCAGGGTATCGAGAAAGGCATCGCACTGTACAAGAAACAGCAAAAAGAACGCAGCCGCCAAGCCGATAAAGCTAAAAAGCGCGTACAGAAAGAGAAGCAGACTCTACAAGCGAACCAAGACCAAGAACAGAATGTCGACTTGGATAATGAAACAACATCAAATCACGCCAGTAAATTGCCGTGGTTATTATTGTTCGCTAGCTGGATAGGCTTCGCGATTTATTTGATGAAATAACAGGATAAGCGTATGAAAAAGGAATTAATCGCTTTGGCTATGAGTAGCGTGTTACTCGGTTGCACGACACCGACATCAACGCCTCATAGCGAAGCTGCCAACGTGCAAATGGATTACCATGGCGTGATTAATATCGATAAATGTCAGTATAAAGGGGAAGTCACAGGCAGCGAAGGCCATTGGTACAACTACCTGTTTTACCCAAATGACACATTGATTCAAGGCGCCATGAATCAACTCAAGTCGAATACGATTGAGCTAGGCGCAGATACCGTGATATTCACACTTCCCCAAGATTTTTCCACATCCGTGACTATGCTGGGAACTGCCTATCTGTGTAAGTAAATAGAAACGTAATGGGGTAGCTCACAACTCATATTAGCGAGATGCTCCCTACTATTTCTATTCTAAAAAAAGAAAGCCAGCTTTCGCTGGCTTATGCACTAAATCCAAGGCTTGTTGCTATATCGCCTTTACGCTGGATAACCCATTGACTGTCAAATGGCCCCCAGTCGGATAACTGGTAATAGCCATCATTATGACGTCGCCCATCTTGAACAAACATAAGTTCGATACCGATCCCCGGTAACGCCTTGAGTACATCTTGAATAGTACGACGAGGCCACCCCGTTTTTTCGATGAGTTTAGGCACATTTGGCCTATCAAGGCTTTCCACTAACAATGCTAAATATAGCCGCCTTGCAAAAACAGGACTCAACTCCATTGACACCTCCTATATATGTGCAGCTCAATTATTTCTTTTTTCGCTGACAACATGTTGAGGCTGATCAATAAGTCTCCAATAGTGACATTTTCTTACGCTTTTTTTTCACTCTATGAAATATTCATCACTCTATTTTGTCTGAGTTGCTGCTTCCTGATAGGATTCAACTCATAACAATGAAATAAAATCACTCAAAGGAAGAATAATGACTATCACCATGTTTGGTATCCCAAATTGCGACACCATTAAAAAAGCAAAGAAATGGCTCGAAGCTGAAGGTATCGAGTTCGAATTTCACGATTATCGCAAACAAGGCATCACAGAAGAGCTAGTAACAAGCTTCTGCTCTGAGCTAGGTTGGGAGCTTGTGCTAAACAAACGTGGTACGACTTATCGCCAACTTTCTCAAGAACAGAAAGACACCCTAACAGAAGAAAAAGCGGTGACTTTGCTAGTTGAACAACCTGCCATGATCAAGCGCCCAATCTTAAAAGTTGAAGGTAAGCTTCACATCGGATTTAAAGCCGACCAATACGCGGCTATTTTTGCTTAGATCGTTGTATTTACATAGACAGACAACTGGACGTTGATCATTGAATCAGCTTCTAAAAATTAATGACTAGACGTTTTATTTAAACAAGGAATTCAAGGATGACAGATAGCCCAACTTTGGCTCTGGCAAAAGACCTAATCAGCCGTCAATCGGTAACACCAGAAGATGCAGGCTGCCAAGACCTGATGATTGAACGCTTAAAAGCACTCGGTTTTAAAATCGAAGTGATGGTATTTGAAGATACGACCAACTTCTGGGCTCGTCGTGGTACTGAAGCGCCTCTGTTTGCTTTTGCTGGTCACACTGATGTGGTACCTGCAGGCCCAATCGAACAGTGGAACACTAAACCATTCGAACCGACTATCGTAGACGGTTTCCTACATGGCCGTGGCGCTGCTGATATGAAAGGCTCTCTGGCTTCAATGATTGTTGCCGTCGAGCAGTTCATTGCCAAACACCCAGACCACACAGGCTCAATTGGTTTCCTGATCACTTCAGATGAGGAAGGTCCTTTCATCAACGGTACTGTACGTGTTGTTGAAGCATTAATGGCGCGCGGTGAAAACATCGATATGTGTATCGTTGGTGAACCATCGAGCACTGAGTTCGTGGGTGATGTCGTGAAGAACGGCCGTCGTGGCTCTATCACTGGCGACCTAACGATTAAAGGCACACAAGGTCATGTTGCCTACCCTCACCTAGCAAACAACCCAGTACACAGCTCTCTGCTTGCTATTAATGAGCTAGCAACAACTGAGTGGGATAAAGGTAATGATTACTTCCCGCCAACCAGTTTCCAAATTCCAAATGTGAGTGCGGGTACTGGTGCTTCAAACGTGATCCCTGGTGAGTTTAATGTTCAGTTTAACCTACGCTTTAGTACAGAGTTAAGCAACGACATCATCGTTGAGCGCATCACAACGACACTCGACAAGTATGATTTCGAATACGACCTAAGATGGACATTCAATGGCGACCCGTTCTTAACAGACGCAGGTTCACTGCTTGATGCTATTGTTGATGCAGTGGGTCACGTCAATGATGTGAAACCAGCACTGCTAACGACTGGCGGTACATCTGATGGTCGCTTTATTGCACGTATGGGCGGACAAGTGGTTGAACTAGGCCCTGTGAATGCAACGATTCACAAGGTTAACGAATGCGTGAAGGTAGCCGATTTAGAAAAGCTAACTGACATGTACGAAAGAACATTAGTGAACCTATTCGCTAAATAGTCTTTCATCAGCGATTCATAGCATCCAATTATTGAGAGACTCGTTATGACACCAGAGCAGCTTACCGGACAATCAGATTCTCATCTAGAGCCTAGCCTGATCGGCACCAAGACCTTCTTGGTCCACAGTGAGGTTAAGAATGACCTGAATAATTTGATTGAAGCTGCTCAGCTCGCTGGTTTTAAAATGGAGATTGCCAGTGGCTTTCGCGACTATGAAAGGCAATCTCTGATTTGGAACCGTAAGTTTTCTGGCGAAGCTCCGATATTAGATTCAGAAAGCCAACCTCTTGATGCTTCAAAACTGACCGAACAACAAAAGCTATCGGCTATCCTGAGATGGTCTGCGCTTCCCGGCGCGAGTCGTCATCATTGGGGTTGTGACTTCGATGTCTTTGCTCGTAACCACTTACCTGAAGGCATACATCTGCAATTAGAACCATGGGAATACCTTACTGGCCACCAGCAATCGTTTTACCAATGGCTATCAGTTCATGCTGCACAATTTGGTTTCTTCTTTCCTTACAGCCAAGATTTGGGTGGTGTGGCGATCGAACCATGGCATATCAGCCATCGCAAAGTATCGGAGTCGTGTTTATCACAGTTATCTCCGACTTTACTTGGCAAGCAACTCCAATCTAAGCCAGTATTAGGGTATGAGATTATTATGGAGCAGCTAGACGAGATCTATGCACGCTTCGTAGCGAATATCAGTCATTAGGAGCGCTTATGTTGGAGTGGCTTACAAACCCTTGGGTTATCATCATCATCGTAGTTAGCGTTGTTGTGGGTAACATCGCAGCGCTCAAACAGACAGCCAATATGGATCTGACGGGGCGTGGTAAAACTGAGCGAGATTTAGATAAGCTCAATCGCTCGGATAAACTTAACCAAGAGAAAGCTGAAAAAGAAGAATCCAAAGACAATAAAGACGCATAGCCTTTTGCTTTGGCTAATCAGCTTGATTGACCAATGTAGCCTGATGACAACGAATACAATAAAAAAGAGGACACAGTGTGTCCTCTTTTTTATTTGCTTTTGCTAATCACAAGGCTGATTTAACTCAGCTTGTGACGGCTTGAATGACTACTCAGCTTTCGCTTCTTTGTCATCTTTGGTTTGGTCAGCAATATGCGCTAATACCGGAACCATAGACTTAAGCAGCTCTTCTTCTACTGGCTTACCTGATGCATCCGTTACGTTGATTGACGTACGGTTGCCAAGGTCACCAAATAGGAAGTTGTAAGTGCCTGGCGCTAAGTCGATAGGCTGTAGGCCAATTTCTTCCCAGAACTCATCATCTGGTGCTGCGTACTTCGCCTTCACCGTACCCTGAGATTGATTGCGTTCTTCAAGCTCAAAGCCCATTTCAGGCAACAAGTTAGGCAGACGCTGCCAGAATACATTGTATGGCGTACGAGCAATAATCACAGGGAAACCACTACGGTCAGCACCCATTGAAATTGGAATACGCTTCACCAACTCTTGCGCTTTCAGCGCCGCTTCAGCACGAAGGTTTTCATCGTACTTAGCCATAACTAGGTTGGTCAGGAACGCGTTGTAACGCTCTTTATTGGTTGCCGTTACTGTTTTCTCTTCAGTACCTTCACGCCAATCAATCAGATTAATCTTGAAGCCATGACGGTTGTTTGCTTGGAAGCGAGAGATAGAGTAACGACTACCAATCTCTACGTCTTCATCTTCAGAAACCCAAGTTACCCAATCGGTCTCAATCTCATTCTCTGATTGCTCACGAATACCAATACCACGTTGAGCCAGCATATCTACAGCCGTTTGCCACACGCGGTCTGCCTCTTCTGCGCGAAGAAGCCATAGTGTCACTTCACCGTTTTGACGCTCAGCACGAGCACCCGGGATCAGTTCAAGAACCTGTTGCGGTGGACGAATATCCACTTCACGACCAGTACCACCACTGAATTCACCGCTTGGGATGTCAAAATTTGGGTAGAACTGAGGCTGAGCATCTACAGGCAATTGCCATTGTGAAAACTCAGGTGTTTCTAAGTATTCGAAATCATCTTTGGCTTGGCGACGTTGAGTCGGGTTGCCAGAACATGCTGTAAGAACGAAAACAGCCAGTGACCCAATCACTAGCTGGTGAGAATACTTCATTTATACTCCTAAATGCCGAAGGTTCGCTTCGGCATCACTTCATACGTTTTAGTAAATGCACGCTTCAGTCATTGCTTGAGCAACAACAGGTTGAGCTGGCTCTGACAGTTCAGTCAGCGGTAGACGTAAGCCACCTTCAGCAATCAGACCCATTTTATGAACCGCCCATTTTACGGGAATAGGGTTAGACTCAACGAACAAATTCTTATGTAGAGGCATCAAACGCTCATTGATCGCTTCCGCTTCTTCAAACTTACCTTCTTTTGCTAGCTTGAACATGGTTGCCATATCAGCGGCTGCAACATTGTTCGTTACAGAGATCACGCCATCGCCACCACGCTTAACAAATTCTAGGCCTGTTAAGTCATCACCACTTAGTAAGATAAAGTCTTCGCCACAAAGTTCACGGTGAATTGCAATTCTGTCGAGATCACCCGTCGCATCTTTCAGTGCAACGATGTTTTCGATCTCAGCAAGACGAGCAACCGTTTCTGGCAACAAGTCTACCGCAGTACGACCTGGAACATTGTATAGAATTTGTGGAACGTCACTGACTTCAGCAATCGCTTTGTAGTGTTGGTACAAACCTTCTTGAGTCGGTTTGTTGTAGTAAGGCGTTACGCTCAGGCAACCAGCAATACCAGAACCATTCAACAAACGGCTGAATAGAACAGATTCATGAGTTGCATTTGCACCTGTACCAGCGATAACGGGAATACGACCATCAGCAAATTCAACGATCTTGTTGACGACTTTGACATGCTCTTCAATAGTGAGTGTTGAAGACTCACCTGTTGTGCCAACCGCAACCAGACCATCACTACCTGCAGCAATATGGTGCTCAACTAACTTTTTAAGGCTGTCGAAATCCACTTCACCATCTGTATTAAATGGCGTAACTAGCGCAACGATACTTCCTGAAAACATGTCTATCTCCCTTAATTTATTCTTTTTGCATGTTACTGTAAGCCAATCAATAAACACAAGACATTAAAGTGGCTTACCGGCAACATCTGCATTAAATATTGTCGTATGTTTGAGGTAAAACGACTTCTAACGGCGTTCTACCTAGAATTTGGGTAACCTGCACTCAATCTAGCGGATAGCACATCACTGGATGTCAGTAACAAGTAAGCTGTGCTCTCATCGCTCTATCTCATTTTTTAACGCGCTCGATATTCTTATCATTGGTTGCATGTTCGAAGCAAGGTCGCACATAAAAAGCCCCGCACGCACGCTTATTCCACGAGCTAACTGTGCTAACATGCATGAATCAATGGAATATAAAGAGACGTGATTTTATGACTCAACATCTAGTAATCACAGCTGTGGGCACTGATCGCCCAGGTGTATGCAACCAAGTGGTTCATTTAGTCACCCAATCAGGCTGTAACATTATTGATAGCCGTATCGCCCTGTTTGGCGAAGAATTTACGCTTATCATGCTGCTGTCTGGAAAGGCAAACAACATTACCCGCGTTGAAACCACCTTGCCCTTGCTTGGACAAGAGCACGACTTGATTACGATTATGAAGCGAACCTCAACTCATGATGTTATTGAGAACTCTTACACAGTAGAGGTGTTCGTTGAGTCAGACGATAAAATCGGACTTACTGAGCAGTTTACCCAGTTCTTCGCAGACCGAAACATCGGCCTCGATTCGTTAAGTGCACGAACCATCAATAAATCTAAGGTTCAACTCGACAACGACCAATTCCATATCTCTATTACCGCTTCTGTGCAATCAGAATGTAACTTGATGCAGCTACAAGAAGAATTCGATTCGCTGTGTCAGAGCCTATCAGTCCAAGGCTCGCTCAACTTTATCAAAAACAGTCTTTAAAAAGGAAATGTCATGAATACGCTAACGGCTGGTGTTCCAGCACCTGCTTTTTCTCTTCCAGATCAAGATGGCAATATCGTATCTCTTGGTGACTTCAAAGGTAAAAAAGTACTTTTCTATTTTTACCCTAAAGCAATGACTCCAGGTTGTATTGTGCAAGCGGAAGGCCTGCGTGATATCAAAACACAGCTTGATGACCTAAACGTGGTTGTTCTAGGTGTGAGTGTTGACCCAGTAAAACGTCTACCAAACTTCGTTGAGAAGAAATCTCTAAACTTCACCCTGCTATCTGATGAAGACCACAGCGTTGCTGAACAGTTTGGCGTTTGGGGCGAGAAAAAATTCACCCTTGAATAATTTTTATGACATAAAACCTTGATCGTTTTTTATGACAAATCTATCTTTGATATGTGGGTAACATATTGAGGGTTGTTTTGTGATAGAAACACATGATGAAAAACATTCTGATATTTATGATGACTACCGATTGCTTTCCATAGAGGTAGATACATTAGCAAAGCTTAAAGTTTCAGAGAGCATCAATGCTGACTCAGGAGAGGTGACTTATTCACCCTACCTTTCTCCTTCCAGTATTGAAACACGCCTAAAGAAAACAGATATTATCATTGCGCCTGATGGGAGTGTTGTTTACCCACAATCTCTTTACCTCGTCTCTAAACTGCGTGGTGATGGTGCCGTCAAGGACACTGACTCAATTGCCAAAGGCTTACTGGCTTTTACTCGCTACTTAGATTCCACCCATCACCCTCAACCTGATGAAGACGATAATGAGATACCACCTGAATATTTAACGTATAAAACACTATCGAAGTATGAAGAAGAAGGTGCGCCATGGCGCTTTGCAGAACACCTTTTAACAAACTGCCGTGCCAAACTAAGCGCAACCGGTGACGAAGCATACTCACTTAGCTCTGCAAGAAGCTATATGGGCGCTGTGATTGGCTTTTATAAGTGGATGCAAAAATACGGTTACCTCAAAAATGATGATGAACACGTATTAACACACTTCAGTAAGGTTGAGAGTTACGAAGGTATCAATCAGCACGACATGCTTGCTCATACCCAATCTGGCGCAAAGCGAGTCTATGAAATCTCAAACATCATGAAGATGTTTCCCAAGAACGATAAAACGCCTGCTTATAAAAAGTTAAAGCCTATGACGTTCGATCATAAAGAACTGTTCTATCAACACATAGGTACGTTGCCAAAAGCTGTATCCTTAATGCTTAGACTTTGTGAGGAGTCAGGACTTAGGATTGATGAAGCCACGCACTTCCCCGCACACAATATTGGTCACACTGATTTTAGTGAACTCGAAGTTGTCTCCGTTCACATTACACACACTAAAGGCAGTAAGGAACGTACTGTTGAAATCCCTATAGCGCTTTATGAAGAATTAGAGCAATACAAAGAAAGTAAACAACGACAAAAGAACCTTATCAGACGTAAAGAGCTGATTGATTCTAAAGAAGAGCTAGATTCCACTGATTACCTTTTTGTCTCTAATAAAGGCCGCCCGTACACAGAAAACACACTTGAAGTACATTTTGGGGAACTAAGAAAGCGCATCCGAGGGATAGAATCTAGTTGGTACTACCGAGTTCACGATTTGCGTTCAACCTTTGCCACCCATTGGCTTTGGAGTGAATATCAAAAGCGACAGGTTGCCTATGACTTTCTGATGGATGAGTTAGCAGAGCTAATGGGCCATGCAAGCACCTCAACAACTGAAAAGTATATTAAGTTCATGAATAAGCTTGACGACCAATTGAGAGTCGCAAAGAGTAAAAACAACAAGATAAACGGGGGTTGGTAGCATGGCAAAAAGCCCACTCGCAAAAAACTCAAAGACAGCCAGGCACGTTAGAAATAGTAAAAATGTGATTCCATTACGTCTTACTATCCCTTACAAGAGCTCTAGAAACAGAGCAGTCACAGAGTTTGATGTCTCACATTTGTTGTACCTTGGCACCAACCGCGATAACGATAAAATTGAAAGCCGTACACCATACTTGAGAAGCTTTTGCAAAAAAGCCAAGCAGTATGTTGATAATGGTAACCGTGTATCAACGGTCGTGAGAACTTATGAGTGCTTGCGCGCTTTCATCGTCTTTTGTGATGCTGTGAAAGTTAACCCATTATCAGAGGAAGGCTATTTAAAATTCGCGGGGAATGATGGTGAGTTACGGCATCGCATAAAAACGTACCACCCATCAAAAAAGTTGTGGGAAAGGCAACATGGGGATGAGCTTGGCATTAAAGAAAACTCAACACCTGGCATCGTTTCAGCACTTCGCATAGCCCTTATATGGTGTGGATTACCCGCTGATTCATGGGCGCTCCTGCATCGAGGATTTAATGGTGAAGGAATACCAAACCAAGGCTATTCTGATGCTGAGGAGAAAGTCCTTGTCACTCGATTGAGTGAGTTGTTTTTCACCTTAGCCCCGCAGCTCATTGCTGCAAAAAAAGAAAATCTAGAACTGCCTGATGAACTGCCTATCGTTATTGATTTGAATGGGTACCAAGAAGTCATTTCGATTCAAACCTCTCTAAAAACACGAACACATGGATCAAGCCAGAATGGCACGTCTGTAAGAGCTTCCGCTGCGTTTAACATGGTGATGGGGGCGGCTTATCACCTAATGTGTTTTTTCACCTCATTGAACGATAGCGACATACAGGGCATCGCTCATCCAATTACAATTCATACTGATGAACGGGATAAGGGCTTGCAGGTGGTCAAGGTATCGAGCTTTAAAGCACGAGCAAACAAAGAAGTAGACGCCGTTCTAACCAATCAGAGCTTCGATGTTGAGAAGCGTGATGGTGTGAAGTTTATTAAAACCCTTGAGACACTTTCAGCTCTGTACGGCGGTAGCGAAGAAGGTTCAGGGTTACTCTTCGCTCTCAATAACCTGGGGGAGAAAAGCGAAACGTTTAATTTAATAGAATTAAACAAAAGTCTGATGGTGAAATTAAACCTACTCTCACCCACTCGAGCATCCATTATTCCATGGTTTAAAGAGCTGTTTTATAGCTATCGAAACCAACATATTATCGAGCTTAAAAAAAAGACCCATAAGCATGGTAGAATAGTCGTAAGCAAAGTGACTCACCCATGCTCAAAAATGCATGCCACAAAAGGCGCAACCAATACCGCCTACTGCATTTTATCGTGTTACACAGACTTGCCACTCAAAGGCATCCTGCTGCCACTTTCCTACTCAGAGAAAGATTCCGATGGAAACATCAATATTTCATTAAAATACCGAGATGGTGCAAGCCATTGCTTCTCTATCTCTGCTGCGGATAAGACGTTAATTCAAGATATTGAACAATTCGCCACAGAGCTAGCAGACAAACAATACCCTAAATATGAGCGACTGCTACTCAAACGAGGTCATGAAAACCAAGCCCCTAAAGACTGGGACGGGATTAGCCCTATCACATCCAGCCAAATGAATCGATGGTCAATTGAGACAAATGAATACTTCATTTCACTTCAATCAAGCCGTTGGAGAGAAATGACCAGCAACCAAGTGTACTCCGATAATGGTAAAGGCGGTGTTCAGAGTCTCCTTCAAAATCTACTTGAAACCATAGATAAGCATTATACCAATGGTGACGCGAGACTAAACAAGGTCATTATCTCACAAGCCATGCAAGTCATGGAGCAATTGGGCGAAGGCACAAGTTTAGAGCAAGCGAAAGCTATGGTTGTGACCAAACTCGGCATTACAATGCTGGCACATGATGAATGGAAAAAGAAACAAGAGGAAGAAAGAGCTAAAACGAATCCAAATGGCATTCATTGTAATGGGCAGCAAAGCATTACAGGCGGTAAAGACACGCAGCGCGAAACCAACAACGCAATGGGCTTGACACTGCCTTGTACCGAGTACGATATGTGCCATAAATGTCAGTCTGCCAAAGCCGTTGATGAGGTTCAATCCATCTATAAACTTATTTCTTTTATTGATGTGCTGAAAGAAGCCTTAGCTCAGTACCCCAATGCAAAAGAAGAGGTACATGAAAAGATAGCCGCTTTTGAGTTCACCCTGGACGGGGCAAGTCAAGATGTGTACGAAGATGCTATGGCGATGTTTAACAAAAACGGTCGTCATCCAAGGGTATCCACTGACCACGCCATTTTGGCTTTATATCGTTAATTAGGAGTCTGCCATGATAAAGCTACCTAAGCATGATCTTGCCCGACAAAATGCCATCATAAATGCGCAAAATAACGTTGGCAGCTACACAAACTACCTGAACGACGTATTAAGGCCTGCGATTAAGTCGGGGGATTGGGATTATTTGGAAACGCTAGATATTGGCTTTAGCGTCACTGGCGAATCACTAGGTAAAATTGGGAACAATGATGCGTGGCGAAAGCTTCAATCGTTCTTTGAACCCAACTATACCAAAATATCCACACTAGACTTCTCGCTTAATGGAAAAGTGATGGAGCGCAACCTTAGAAATCAATTGATGGCGCTTGCTTTGAATATGATGTGGCTCTCTCCCAAATACTACTCTTTTGATTCCATTTACTGTACCGTCAACGTGTTAAAAAAGTTCATTCCACCTCTTTTGAGTGAAGGCTACAACAGCTTTGAGTTTTTGAATTTTAACCGATTAGAGTCTTGGGTGCTGAGCGATTTCACCGATATCGATTTTGAAAGAGAACCAACCTATTCTGCTCTCAATAAAATTTACATCGAGTCAAAAGGCTTACCGTTTATCGTTGCTCTGACGAAAAAAACAAACGCATCAGATTTTGGCTTAACTCTTAAAGACGCCCAGCAATACACAGTTGTCCCTCAGCGATTATATTATTGGGGACTGCAAGAATCAGAAGCATTAGTTGACGAGCTGTACCCGATCCGAGATGAACTGAGCAAGTTATCAGATTATATTGCAACCTACTTTGATAAGAGCTATCAAGGGTACGCCAAATACCTTGTCAGTGATGAGCCAAAGTTAAAAAATGGCGGACTCAAGTGGTATTTAAGTAAAACAAGAGAAGTTGGTAGAGAAAGAGTCATAGCCTTTCAAGCGGCTTTTCTAGCGATAAACTGCCCCTCAGAAGCAGCAACCCTTGAGTTACTCTATAAGCACAAACCTCAAATCAAAGGTGCTTACATCGACAAATTCCACCCTGATAGAAGATTAAGGGTAGGAACAAGGGAAGTAGCAAGTCTAATTGAGGCTCAGTCACTTTTTAAACAGCTCAACGGCGGCTGCCTCTGGGCGCTAATGTCTCGAACGGGCATGCGCTCTGATGAAATCTTTCACCTTCATACCGCGAGTGGGTGCTCAGAAGAAACTATATCTAAGCAAACCATTCATATTATTCATGCAGACCTATCAAAGACCACCAAAGGCTCTCAGTCAAAGCAAGATGAGTTTGTCACTACTGAAGTCGGAAAAAAAGCTTACGAGATATTGCAGGCTTTACACGAACCACTTAGAGAGCGCCACCCAGACAGTCAAGCGTTTTTCCATAAGGTAAGAGAGGACTGTGGTGCAGTTCTTAAAAACCAACTCGGAAACCATATTACGGATTGGTTTGAAGGCGCACTGGGGGAGAAACTTGCGCTAACCAATGATGATGTGATTGATTTGAAGGTTTCCGACTCTAACCTCTCGTTTACTGTGGGTGATGATTATATATTCACAGCCCACCAACTGCGCCGCTCGTTTGCCTACTACCTTATCGGCTTCGAGCTTTGTGCGTTTCCACAACTCAAGCAGCAGTTCAGCCATGTATCGATGGCGATGACAAGACATTACGCTAAGAACGCCAGTAAATTTCAGAAAATCAGAAAGCAAAAACAAAGCTTGGTCCACGCCATTGATGAAGAAAGGATTGTTCAAAAAGCGCAGGTCTATCTAAACATCTACAAGAAACTGGCGAATAAAGAACGTGTCGCTGGCGGTAAAGGTAAAGAGTTTGCCAAAAACATGATGAAGGCTAAGCACAACCTGTTTAAAGATAAAGTTGATGATGACATGCTATCGCTCAATTACTGGAAAAAACAAATCCAGGACCAAAAGCGTCACATTCATGCCGTCGCCCCTGGTGTTTACTGCACTTCTACAGGTTGTAGTCTACGCACACAAGTCAACCTTTTAGAGTGTGTGGACTGTAAGAACGACTACATAGTCGATGCCGTTTTTGCCGAGGCCAAACGCAAAGAGGCTGAAATCAATATGCTATGGGATATTGAACATGATGAATTAACGCCTCAAACGGCGGCAGAAGCGTATATCAAAATCACGGCTGCCGAGCGCATTATGAATGACTTAGATATCAGTTATGAGCCTGTTGAGATACCACAAGAAGTAGAAAATCTGCTGATTCCTTTCGGAGTGACTGCGTAATGACACAAGCAACTAAAAGCAAACTGGTAAAAGCCCTAGGGCGACTGTTAGATGGTAGTCCAGAAAACCGAGAGCTAAGGAAAAAAGCCCGAGAGGGCAAACTAAAAATCAACAATAGCACCGTTGAGAAGGAAGCAGGTCTTTCGGTAGGCGCACTACGAAGACATGAGGATGTTCGAGTCATGGTGGAGAGTAAATCACTTGAAGCTCGCGCGGCTCAGGATAACTCAAGCCAATCACCTATTGATGTATTACAAGCGGAAGTGAAACAACTAAAAAGCGATAAGACTCAAGCAAATAAAAAGAAAAAGGAGTATCTAGATCTAGCTAGAAGCCATGAGCAAGCATTAGCTATACAAGCTGCTAATCACATAAAGATGGTTCAAGAACTCATGGAGATGCTGCATGAAAGTGAGCATGAAAAAGCAATGGATAAGGTAGTCAAAGCAAGGCCCGATAATATCGTTGAAGGCAACTTCAGAAAGTAACTAAACCCAGTTTAGACTTACCACTAGACAACACCACCAAGCATAGATAAAACTACACACTGAAATAATAACAAAGCTCGATTCAGAGTAAATTAAAGAAAGTAAGGATAACCCATGGCTATCGAAGCAGGACAAATCGCTCCAGATTTCACATTAAACGACCAAGACAGCAACCCAGTAACCCTCTCTGAGCTTCAAGGAAAGAAAGTGCTGCTCTACTTCTACCCACGCGCTTCGACGCCTGGCTGTACCGTTCAGGCTCAAGGATTGCGTGACACGAAAGCTGAACTAGATGCACACAATGTTGTTGTACTTGGTTTAAGCCCAGACACCCCCAAAAAACTGACCAACTTTATCAACAAGCAAGAGCTGAACTTCACTCTACTAGCCGATGAAGAACACGAAGTGTGTGAGAAGTACGGTGTTTGGCAACTCAAGAAGTTCATGGGCCGTGAAAACATGGGCGTTGTAAGAACAAGCTTCTTGATTGACGAGTCAGGCAACCTTGAGCATGTGTTTAACAAGTTCAAGACTAAAGATCACCATGAAATTGTATTGGACTACCTAAATAGCAAGTAACTCTTAATTTATTAATAGGGCTGGTGCTAACGGCACTGGCTCTGATTTAAAACCGCTTAACGAGCTTACGAACTACTACCCTCCCACGATTCATCAATCAGTCGAGCAGTCATATCAAGAACCTTCTGCTTATCCTTTTCAGAGAGCCTGTTCAGGTTCACTGCTAACTCAGCAGAAATCTCATCTTCACAAAAGAAATAACTTAACGGCACACCTAATTCGTTGGCTAATAGCTTTAAGGTTTGTACGTCTGGAGTATGTTTACCCTTCTCATATTGATTCATTCTAGGGCTAGCAGAGCTTTCATCCATACCTATACGCCCTCCCAACGCTTTTTGAGAGAGGTTTGCTTTTTTGCGTGCTTCTTTGAGCCGCACGGGAATTGGGTTTTCGAATGGCACTTGAGTTTCATATCTCTAATCTCATCGTAACTAAGATTTTCTTAGTTTTACCGATTTCTGTATACTAAGCAATCCTTAGTATTTTAATGGTATATGCAGTACATGAAGCGTTGTATAAAAATCAGTAATGAAATGCACAAGTTATTGATCGAAAAAGAGATGGATGGTTTTTTAGTTGTTGAACTAAGAGATGCATTTGTTTCCATTGATGACTCCTATGTTGATCTGGATGATGCTCGTCGTAAGGTTTACCGTCAACTCCTACGTTTGGTTAAGAACAATTGGCTTCGAGTTGAGGGGACGGGGCAGCAAAAACGATACTTTCAAACGGACTTATTTAAAGGTCTTCAAGTCTATATTGGATCAGAAAACACTAAGGCTACCCTTTCCGCTGCTTCTGATTATTCGGTACTAAGACACGAATGCAATCAGTACAAAGGTGAGCTAGAGATTGTTTTAGGGGAGATTAATGAGTATCAATCTCTCTGCGGTCGTTTTCCTGAACTAGAACCGAGGTTAATCCCACTTCTTGAACAAGCAAAAGAACATTCAGGACAATTGTTGGGCAGCGTAAATGTACTAACTAGTGTTCTCAAAACACTCTCAGAGGACAATCCGTCGTGCTAAGGCAATGGCAAGCAGAGTGCTCAGAGAAGGCGTTACATAAATACAGCTCAAGCCAGCAGCACTTCTTCTGCCAAGCAACGCCTGGGGCAGGAAAAACGGTATTGGCTGCGACGGTTGCTTCAAGATTACTGCAAGAGGACAAGATTGACCTTGTATTGTGTTTATCCCCCTCTTTAACGGTTTCAAGCGGAATAAAGATAACCTTTTCACAGATTCTTAATTGTACCTTTAATGGAGGATTAGGCTCTATTGGACGGTCTCTCACTTATCAGTCGATTCAATTTCTAAATGAGGAGTTTTGGCTGACGCTGCGAAATCACAGAGTATTCGTTGTCTTCGATGAGATACACCATTGTTCTGGTTCAGAGATTGAAAACGCGAATGTTTGGGGGCAACAAGTCCTTGCAAAGATTCAAGGACTCGCAACGTATACTCTTGCGCTTTCAGGGACTCCGTGGCGTTCGGACTCTTTGCCGATTGTTCTTGGTGAGTATAGCGACCCAGATGGAATTCTTTTGGTTGATTATCAATACACGCTGAAGCAAGCAATCGCCGATAAGGTTTGCAGAGTCCCTAAGATTGTTTTGGTTGATAATGAGCATTTGACCGTGACGAACGATGAGAAGATGGAGTCTTTCTCTTCAATATTAGAAATGATTAAGCAGACTAAGACCTCTTATCAAAGCATCATTCATAATGAAGATGCGATGGAGTACTTGCTTGGATTAGGTTGCAAAAAGCTTACAGAAATCCGCTCTCGAACCCCAGCGGCTGGAGGGTTAGTTGTTGCCGCATCAGTTCAGCATGCACAAACAATTAGAAAGGTACTTTCTGAAAAGTACGCTCAATCGGTCTCAATAGTGACCTATCGGCATGAAGAACCTTTAGCTGAGATTGAAAGGTACAGACAAAGTGACACTCAGTGGATTGTTAGCGTTGGTATGATTAGTGAAGGGACCGATATTCCGCGTCTTCAAGTATGTTGCCACATGAGTTCGGTCAAAACCGAATTGTATTTTAGGCAAGTCTTAGGCCGAATTCTTCGTGTGAACTGCGCGACAAATCAACAAGCGTGGTTATTCACCTTTGCTGAACAAAGCTTGATCGAGTATGCCGAGAGGATTGAACAAGATATCCCTGAGTCGTGTATGTATGCAAAGTGGGAAAGGTTTGCAGAAGCCGATCCTGACACTAAGCGCAACCGTCTAAACGAAAAAGAGTTGCTAGAAGAACGAGAAGAAATAAGTTCTAAACTGGTATGGAATAGCACGACAAGTAGCACGAAGAATATTGATGACGTACTTGGCGCGCTTGATGAGCTTCGGCTCGGGACTTTTAGGCAGCGGGTAATATCGGCATTTTTGGCTTCTTGATTCGATGAGTGTGGGGACTGTTGTTGTCAAAACCAAGGTTTGGCTACGCGGCACATCAGAGTTTATAGAATACCTTTAAAATAATAGAACAGCGGGTAGTCATGAGTAAAATTATCGCAGCGCTTGAAGGTAAAGCTAGTGTGGAGATAGGCCGGTTAATAACAGAAGCTATTGACCTTGAAATTGGAACTAACTTGATTAGCCCAACTGGTGAGTTTATGAGTGATGACGTTAAGCTTGCCATCGCACACCTTAAGAGTTCTATCGATAGCAGGGTTGATGCCCTTAATACGCTCTATACCTTTATTGAAGATTCGCAGCATCCTGAAAAATTCTTTGATGCTGAATCCATCAAAGAGTTAACCGATGCTGCTGCAATGATTCAGTCTTTTAAAGACATCCTTAAGACTCAATTTTATGGGATAGTTAGGTGTGCTGGGGTTGAGAGTGAAGCTGTGCAATCTTTTAAACTAGTTTGTCGGGCTAATGCTAAGTTTTCTACTAGCGTACGGAACCTTATTTCTCTTCACAAGCAACTTTGTATACCTAAACGCTCAGAGCATAGACCTGAACTCGCATTTAGTTCAGAGATGGCTGATATGCTAAAAAAAGCGACCGATTCAGTAGTGGCCAAAGCTCTTGTTGAAGAGTAACAATGCTCCCTAAGACTAATAGAGTGTGATAAATGGATAACTTCTTTTTGGTCCTTGTGATTACCGAGGGAGGTTGACGGTCTAAATACCGAAGGATTCTGTCGTTGCTTTATTCATAGTAGTC
>NZ_JBFRTR010000019.1:0-71946 GCF_041474215.1 Vibrio sp. 10N.222.52.C12 | reverse complement strand
GTATTTTTGTTTTTTATAGTGCGATTTTTTTTATTTTATATATTTTAATGCAACTTTTTTGTCATTCGTATATTAGTGTTTGCCTACTTGTTAAATGCAGGTAACAACTTCTCCGTAAGCACGAGGTTGTTAGTGAATAACTCACCCAGTTACATAATGGATATGACAATGAATAAGAAACTTTTAGCGCTAGCAATTTCTGGTGCAGTATTTGGTACACAGGCAGTTGCTGTAGAACTTTACAACGAAGACGGCACAGCGTTTTCTGTAGGCGGCCACGTTTCAGTAAACGTGAACGGTTCTGAAAAAGACGATGCATCAGTAGGTACAAACTCTCCACGTATCAACTTTAACGCTACTCAAGATCTGGGTAACGGCTTTACTGCTGACGCTAAAGGCGAATGGGCACTTAACTACCTAGATGGTGGTGATGACACATTTACAACACGTCTTGGTTACGTTGGTTTGACTCATGAAGAGCTTGGTCGTGTAGTTGCTGGTACACAGTGGTCTCCATACTACGATGTAGCTGCAGCAACAGATATGCCCATTGCTTTTGCGAATGACTTCCTATACGACAACCACGGTGCACTTGGTACTGGTCGTGCAGACAAAATGGTAAGCTACCGCAATGCTTTTGATTTTGGTGAAGCTGGTGAATTTAGTTTTGGTCTAGGTTGGCAGGGTGATAACGATGTTACTACTGAAACAGAAACGGTTGGTAACAACGGTTTAGTTATTACAACGCGTTCAACTGCATCTTACGGTGATCGTGTTCAAGCAACGCTTGGTTACTCTATTGCAGGTGTTAAACTAGGCTATGCATTTAACACTGGCGACTTCACTGAAGGCGGTGTCTCTAAGACTGCTGAATCTCACCTAGTATCTGCAGCATACGGTTCATACGGTTCTGGTTTATACCTAGCTGGTATCTACGGCTTTAATGAGAATATGAACGCTGGTCTTGTAAGTGGTACAACTCTTGAAGAGAGCAATGCTTACGAACTACTAGCAGCTTACGCACTTGCGAACAGCTTGAACCTAAGTGTGAACTACGAAGTTGTTGAAGGCGAAGTTCTTAAAGGTGGAACAACTACTACAGCTCGTGAAGAGTTAGCTCTACAAGCTGAATACAACTTCACTAGCAACTTTGTTGGCTACACTGGTTACCAATTCGATCTAAACGACGAAACTGGTTACAAGTCTGACGACAAGTGGACTCTTGGTGCTCGTTACTACCTATAAGTCGCAGACTTATTTAGCATAGTGTTTACTTCTTAAGTTTACCTTTTAGGATACTGTCCTAGACACCATGCTAAGCCCTCTCAAGCCTTTTGGTTTGAGAGGGCTTCTTTCGTTTTAATGCTCTTCAAATTTAACTGCCTACTTTAGTTTCATTTTCTCTAATTGATGTAAGCCGATGACTCTATTTCTGGAGGGTAGGTCGAGATATACACCGATATTTACCTAAAAGTATTCAAATCAATGAATTGAGCTCAAGATCAGAATTTAGAGATCGGTAATCATCTTGTCGAAGACTCTCATTTTATGATGCGCTAAACTCTGCTCTCTAAAAATAGTTCAGGGATAAACTATGAGCAGCGTTGTAGATCAGAAACAATTGATGAATTCGAAACGAACAGCAACCCCAACAAAAGTACTGTGTGTTGGGCGTAACTATGTCGATCACATTGAAGAACTTAACAATGCGATCCCTGACTCTATGGTGGTTTTCAATAAGCCAAGCACCAGCGTGACTTCCTCTCTTTCTTCGTTTCATCAAGAAGCACTGCACTATGAAGCTGAAATCTGCTTTATCGTTGAAAATGGCCAATACTCAGCCGTGGGCTTAGGGTTAGACCTCACCAAGCGTGAGTTGCAAAGTAGCTTAAAAGCGAAAGGCTTACCTTGGGAGCGTGCCAAAGCCTTTGATGGTTCCGCTGTCTTTAGTCGCTTTGCTCCCGTTGATAATTTTGATCTCTCTGACTTAAACCTAGAATTATTTATTAACTGTGTCCGCGTTCAAAAGGGTCACGTTGAGCAGATGCTGTATTCTCCACAAACTATCCTAGAAGAGCTCTCTTCTTACACGACTTTGCTTGATGGCGATGTTGTAATGACAGGTACCCCAAAAGGTGTTGGTGAAGTGCATCGAGGTGATATTTTCCTTGGTCGCCTAAAGTGTGGCGATACGACATTGATTGAGATCGAGTGGGTAGCAAGTTAAGTAGTCTTTTCTATTTGGTTAATAAATTTGCTTTATTGTTCTTTGATGGTATTTAATTCGAATATTTTACCATCCTACAACCAATTGCATCTGGAAGGGTGTTGGTAATTGATATAAAATCCGCCTCCGTTTTTATCAATACTGAAACCCATGATCGATTTAACCATCCTACCTGTTTACCTGACTGCCGTTGTTGCACTTCTCCTTTTACCTGGCCCTGATATGTTACTGATTGCGAGTTCAAGCATGAGCTATGGCCGTAAGGTCGGCGTGTTTGCAAGCCTAGGTAATGCGACTTCTGGAATCATTCTGACAGTATTAGCGGCTATGGGTGTATCAGCGTTGATCGCAATGAGCCCAATAGCGCTTAAAGCTCTACATTTGTTAGGCGGCGCGTACTTGTTGAAGATGGGATGGGACTGCCTGCGAACAGAGCAGGGTAACGCGCCTGAGTTAAGCGATAACTTTGCAGCAAAAGCCTACTATCAAAGAGCGCTAATCAGTAACCTGCTTAATCCTAAAGCGTTGGTTTTCTTTGTGATGTTTCTGCCTCAGTTTGTGTCGACGAATATTGAAGCGACTTCCGGTCAGCAGATGCTTGTTCTGGGTTTATTACTGAATGTTCTCGGCTTAACGTTTAACTTTTTGCTGGTGGCGTTAGTGGGTACGATTGGTAAATCTCTCGTAGAAAACGCGAAGTTTCGTACCTATCAACAGAAAGTCATGGGCGGAGTTTTCATCGTGTTAGCTATCTGGATGTTGTCTTCTTTCTTTACTTCGTAGACGAATCAAATCAGACATCTTCTCGTGGTTAGCCGCTGAGACAAAAATGGACGCTACGAGCGTCCATTTTTTATATTTAACCGTTACATGTTGAACGCGCTAAATCGCTATGAATTCAACTCTTGTTGGTGTTGTTCAATCAGTTTCTCCATGTACTTCTCACCGCGCAGGCGAGTGTCTTCGTAGGTTTCTGTCCCTTCAAATTTTGTCACCGTCTCATAGTAGATCTTAACTTTTGGCTCAGTACCGGAAGGTCTTACGATAATGCGTGAACCATCCTCGAGGTGATAGATGAGTACGTCACTTGCAGGCAGGTTAATGGCTTCAGTATTGCCTCCAATGACGAAGCGTAAAGAAGACTGCAAATCTTCAATTACAGAGATAGCGACACCGTTGATTGCTTTAGGCTGTGCCGAGCGGAGCCTAGAACCAATCGATGGTGAATCCGGGTCAAGCGCAATACTGCGTTGTGCGTTGGTGTGTACACCATGTTCCAACGATATCTGAGCAAGAAGATCCCAGACCGTTCGACCTTGAGATTTGAGCTCTTCAACCAGTTGAGCGAAAACAACGATGGCAGACAGCCCATCCTTGTCCCGTACTTGAGTACCAATTGTGTAGCCTAGCGCTTCTTCATAGGCAAACAAGAACTCGTTCTGATCATCTTCTAATTGCATGCCAATATTCGCCAACCATTTAAAACCTGTCAGCGTTTGGAAATAAGTCGCACCATGAGATTGAGCCACTTTTTCAAGTAAGGTTGAAGATACGATACTGTTACCAACTAATTGGTTTTTGGTATGCGGCTTTGAGAGTAGATAATGAGCGAATAGCACGCCGACTTGGTCACCTGTTAGCATTTTGTAAGAGCCATCATCTGTTCTCACTGCAACCGCAAATCGGTCTCCATCTGGATCGTTGGCACAAGCAATGTCGGCATCGACACTTTTGGCTAGGTTAACCACCAGATCCATCGCGCCTTTTTCTTCCGGATTCGGGAAGTTGACGGTCGGGAAGTTACCATCGGGCTCTCTTTGTTCTGCAACGCTGAATACCTTATGGAAACCAGAATCATGAAGTAGATCCTCAGCCATTTGTGCGCCGACACCATGCATTGCGGTATAGGTGATGGTGGTGTTCGCCGATTCGATCTCTTTACTCACGTATGGGCTCTGATTGATCGCAGCGCGGTAGGTTTGATAATAGCCTTCAGTTAACCACACCAACTTTCCTTGCGATTCAGCGTCACTTAGGCTCATTAAAGGGAGCGGCTTGGTCGATGCGATATCGATTTCAGCGGCAATACCCGCATCGTGAGGAGGAATGATTTGAGCGCCATTCTCCCAGTACACTTTGAAACCATTGTATTCCGGCGGGTTGTGACTGGCCGTCACCACAACAGCAGCGGCGGCGTTGAAGTGTTCAATGCCAAAGGCAACGATAGGGGTAGCCGCGACGTTAGAGGTTAGGTAAACCTTAATGCCTAAAGCCGTGAGTACGGAAGCGGTATCAATCGCGAACTGCTTTGAATCTAAACGGCCGTCATAACCGACGACCACACCGCGAATGGTCGCATTAGCGACATGTTCGATTAAGTAGTGGCCGAGTCCGGTTGCTGTTTCCTGTATGACTAAACGGTTCATTCGATTTGGGCCGCATCCAACTTTGCCTCTAAGTCCTGCTGTTCCGAACTCTAATCGTTGGGTAAAACGATCTTCAAGTTCGTCGTGCATTCCCTCATCGATGAGGTGTTGAAGTTCTTCACGAGTTCTTGGGTCTGGGTCTCTCGCTAACCAATTCATAGCATCTTGCATAATCACTAAACCTATTAATGTCTGTATGACTTACTGTTGATTTAATTTAAGTGATATTGATTATCATTTCCATGAAAGCAATCGTAAAACTCGATATAAAATAAATTCCAACGGCAAGAGGGCACGTAGATTAAGCCACTTCAAATAATTGACTGTTTAGTAAGTAAACTTACCTTGAACAATTGGATATCACTAACTAGCCTTTTACATAAATATAACAAAATTTAACAAATTCGCCGTTTTTGAATCTTTCATGGAAACCTCCAACGCTTTTGAACCGTATTAGTTCTTGGGTTTATATGAGGTCAGTAGCCTGCTCACAGGCTAGTTCCATGTGAGTTGTAGATTGAGATTCAGCCTTTTCATGTGTAGCCGGAATAACAATGAATGTTGTCCAGTTCGCAACGACATTTAGGTCGCAAGTATCCAATTAGGAAGGACAAGGAGAGATCTTTTGAAAAGATTACTGGTTAGGCTAGCGTGGCTTTTGAAGAGTTTTGTTGTGCTTTTAGTATCGCCTTTAGTGCACGCTAGCAGTGATTACAACATGACTCAAGGCGTCACTGAGATCAGTGGTAAGGTGTATGAACTTCATATGCTGATTTTCTACATCTGTTGTGCGATTGCCTTTGTTGTTTTTGGTGTGATGTTTTATTCGATTTTGAGGCACAGGAAATCGAAGGGCGCAGTTGCTGCCCATTTTCACGAAAGCACGAAAGTCGAAATTCTTTGGACCATCATCCCTATCATCATTCTCATCGCTATGGCGATACCCGCCACCAAAACCTTAATAGCGATGGAAGATACCTCCCAGTCAGATCTGACCGTTAAAATCACCGGGTCACAATGGAAATGGCATTACAGCTATTTTGGTGAAGACGTCGAGTTTTACAGCCTTCTAGCGACCAGTGACAAAGAGATTGAAGGCCTCGAAGTGAAAGGCGCGCATTACCTGCTAGAAGTTGATAAGCCGCTGGTACTGCCTGTTGACCGTAAAGTCCGTTTCTTGATGACTTCCGATGATGTGATTCACTCATGGTGGGTGCCAGCATTCGCCGTTAAGAAAGATACCATTCCGGGCTTTATTAATGAGGCTTGGACTAAGATAGATGAGCCTGGTGTTTACCGAGGGCAGTGTGCAGAGTTGTGTGGTCGTGCCCATGGTTTCATGCCGATCGTGGTGCATGCCATGGAAGAAGATGAGTTTGACGCATGGCTAGCGGAGCAGAAAGAGTTAGCGATAGCCGAACAACAAGCCGCAAAAGATGCATTAGGTGCGTCACTTTCCTTGGCGGAGTTGAATACCATCGGTGAAGAGGTTTACAAAACTCGATGTGCGGTTTGTCACCAAGCAAACGGTGAGGGCATTCCTGGAGCATTCCCTGCCATCAAAGGAAGTCCTATTGCCCTTGGTGATGTGGATGTTCATATCGACACAATTGTTTATGGTCGTGGCGGTACGGCGATGCAAGCATTCGATAATCAGTTAACCGAGAAAGAGATCGCAGCGGTAGTAACTTATCAACGAAACGCTTGGGGTAATGATACCGGCGATATTGTTCAGGCCTCAGATATCAACGCTTATAAGGCGAAGCAAGAAGGCAGTTCTGAAAGCTCAACGGATGATGCACAAAATGATGCTAAGGATCAGTTATGAGTTCACCAATCAATAAGCCGGTGAAATCGGCTCCAGCAGAAGATCAAGTACTGAGCCATTCTGCGGAAGGCACCTTGGGCAATAATGATTTGCCTGTTGATGATCACGATTCACATGCGGCACCTAAAGGCTGGGCTCGTTGGCTGTATTCAACCAATCATAAAGACATTGGTACACTTTATTTGTGGTTCAGCTTTGCAATGTTCTTAACGGGCGGCGCAATGGCGATGGTGATCCGTGCGGAGCTGTTCCAACCGGGTTTGCAACTCGTTGAGCCAGATTTCTTCAATCAGATGACTACAGTCCATGGTTTAATCATGGTATTCGGTGCCGTAATGCCTGCATTTACGGGTTTGGCTAACTGGATGATTCCGATGATGATCGGTGCACCAGATATGGCGCTGCCGAGAATGAACAACCTCAGTTTCTGGATCTTGCCTTTTGCGTTTCTAATCTTAATCGGATCTTTGTTTACAGAGGGTGGCGGCCCGAGCTTTGGTTGGACCTTCTACGCGCCACTCTCGACAACTTATGGCCCAGACAGTACCGCGCTATTCGTATTCTCAGTTCATATTATGGGGATCAGTTCGATCATGGGGGCGATTAACGTCATCGTAACCATAGTGAACATGCGCGCTCCGGGTATGACTTGGTTCAAGCTACCGATGTTCGTATGGACATGGTTAATTACCGCTTTCTTGCTGATAGCCGTGATGCCCGTTCTCGCGGGGGCTGTGACTATGGTACTGACTGACAAGTATTTTGGGACTAGCTTCTTTGATGCCGCTGGTGGTGGGGACCCGGTGATGTTCCAGCACATATTCTGGTTCTTTGGGCACCCCGAAGTGTACATCATGATCTTGCCATCTTTTGGTATTGTCTCAGCCATCATCCCTGCATTCAGTGGTAAGCGCCTGTTTGGTTATCACTCGATGGTTTATGCGACCTGTAGTATCGCACTGTTGTCATTCTTGGTTTGGGCACACCACATGTTCACCACGGGTATGCCAGTATTTGCCGAACTGTTCTTCATGTATTGCACCATGTTGATAGCGGTGCCGACCGGTGTGAAAGTCTTCAACTGGGTAGCGACCATGTGGCGGGGTGCTTTGACCTTTGAAACACCAATGCTGTTTGCGATTGCCTTCATTGTTTTGTTTACGATTGGCGGGTTATCTGGATTGATGCTCGCTATCGTGCCAGCTGATTTCCAATACCACGATACTTATTTTGTTGTGGCTCACTTCCATTATGTTCTGGTAACCGGTGCCGTGTTCTCGATTATGGCTGCTGCCTATTATTGGCTGCCTAAGTGGACCGGACATATGTACGACCACAAGCTCAGCCTGTGGCATTTCTGGACGTCGGTGATTTCAGTTAATGTACTGTTTTTCCCGATGCACTTTTTAGGGTTAGCGGGTATGCCGCGTCGTATTCCTGATTATGCGATTCAGTTTGCTGACGTTAACCAAGTCGTGTCGATTGGTGGTTTTGCGTTTGGGTTGTCTCAGCTAATTTTCTTATGGCTAGCGATTAAGTGCGTAAGAGGGGGAGAGCCTGCGCCAAGTAAGCCTTGGGATAGAGCTGAAGGTCTTGAATGGACAGTACCAAGCCCTGCGCCTCACCACACCTTTACCCATCCGCCGAAAGTGGATTAGAGGGCAGAACCATGAGTGATAAGCAAAGCGATCCCAATCAAGATAAAAAACAACTTAAGCGCCTGTCTAATAAGCGATCGACCAAAAAGCTGACGGGCTACTTGGTGTTGAGCGTGGTTGCGATGTTTTGCTTCGGTTTCGCTTTGGTGCCGCTCTACGATGTCATGTGTGAGGCCTTAGGCATCAATGGCAAAACTAATACTGTTTCAGCGGTGCAACCTCAGGGAATGCAGCCAGACTACTCTCGTACGGTTCGAGTCGAATTCATGTCCCACATCAAGCCAGATATGCCATGGCAGTTTTCGCCTGAAGTTCGAGTGTTAGAGGTTCATCCTGGTGAGGTGGTTCAAACTAACTACATTGCCAAAAACCTTTCTGGAGCCTCATTGGTTGGCCAAGCCGTACCGTCGGTTTCTCCAGGTATGGGGGCAACCTACTTCAATAAGATGGAATGCTTTTGCTTTAATCAGCAGCCATTGGACGGGCACAAGAGCGCAGAAATGGGTTTGATATTTTACATTGAGCCAGATATTCCAGAATCGATACATACGCTGACGCTCTCTTACACATTATTCAATATCACGAATGAGGTGGGTGCTGCGGCCAATAAATCTGAGCCTAACGTACTCGCAAGTAACTAGGAATTTACAGAACCAGTATCAACATAAGGAGTTGAGCGATGAGTTCTAAAAAGGAAGTGTATTTCGTTCCACATCAAAGTCACTGGCCATTGGTGGGTGCTGTAGCACTGTTTTTGGTCGCGGTTGGCGCTGGCTTGACGGTGCAAAACATGGGTACCGACGCCGCAGGTGGTGTGTTTGGCAAAGCGGTGTTGTTAGTCGGGTTTGCTGTGCTGCTTTACATGCTCGCAGGTTGGTTTAGCAATGTGATCACAGAATCATTGAGTGGTCTCTATTCTGAGCAGATTTCTCGTTCTTTTAGACAAGGAATGAGTTGGTTCATCTTTTCCGAAATCATGTTCTTTGGCGCTTTCTTTGGCGCGCTTTTCTATGCTCGAATGATTTCTGTGCCTTGGATTGGTGGTGCGGGCAATAATGAAATGACCCATGAAGTATTGTGGCCGATGTTCCAATCAATTTGGCCACTAACGACGACCCCTGATGGCGTAACGACACAAGCCATGCCTTGGCAAGGTATCCCGCTTAAGAACACCATTATTCTGCTGCTTTCCTCTGTGACGCTGCACATGGCACATATCAGTCTTGAACAAAATAAGCGTATGGCTTTGATCGTGTGGTTGGAGATAACCATTGTTCTGGCTGGCTTCTTCCTGTTCTTCCAAGTTGAAGAGTATCTTCACGCTTATCAAGAGATGGGGCTGACACTTCAGTCTGGCATCTACGGTAATACCTTCTTTTTGCTTACTGGGTTTCATGGCTTACATGTCTGTTTAGGGACGATCTTTTTGATTGTGTTGCTGGCAAGGGTTGCGAAAGACCACTTCACTCCGAAAGACCACTTTGCGTTCCAAGCGGGCAGTTGGTATTGGCACTTTGTTGATGTGGTTTGGTTGGGCCTGTTTGTGTTTGTTTATGTACTTTAACGATTGAGCCTATAGGGGATTAATAGGGGCGAGGGTTGGGAGTTATCACTCCTGATCCCAAAGCAAGTAATAATAGTAGCACGACAACGGCTGACCACATGACACGACGACCCAAGAAGTAACTGAGTCTTTTTCCATTGTGTTTACCTGAGGCGATTTGGATTAGGCCTTTCATCAAATTGAAAGCGATAAAAAACAGCAAAGCGACCAATACGACTTTAAATAACAGAACAAAGGTAGATGACGCCATAGTGATAACTCCAAACCGATTGATTGATGATGAACACAAGTTCCGCAGTAAAGGTTTTTGGATAGCGGTTGTTTTAACTGTGGTTTCAGTCGGCGCTTTAATCAAGTTAGGTTTATGGCAACTCGATCGTGGTAACGAGAAATTACGTTATGAACAGCAACTATCAGAAAGAGCGCAGCAATCGTTTAGGTCATTGGACACGGTTATCTCTGAATGGAAGGGCTCGCGTACACAAGCCCAAGGTACATCTGAACAGCAGTTTTTAAATGGTTTGAAGGTTGATGTTGAATTGGAAATACCAAGTGGTTTGGTGGTCTTGTTAGACAATCAGATTAACCAAGGAACGGTGGGGTATGTGATTTACATGTTGGGTGAGGTTCAATCTAAAGAGCAAGGCAACCAGCTTTTACACGAAAAGCAGTTATTGATCGATCTTGGGTTTGTTCCGGCAAGTAATGACAGAAGAGAACTACCGCAATTAGGAAGTATCACTGTACCAACCAAAATGTCAGGGCGCTTGTATACACGCTCAATTAATCCTTTAAGTCATGAGTTGGGTTTAGAAAATACGACACCGAATAGAATCCAAAACCTAAACATAGCAGCGTTATCACAGTATACAGGACAAGAAGTGCTGCCCTTTGTCTTCCAACCTCAGAGTTTAGATTCATGGCCCTATGAAATGTTATGGCGTCCAACGGCGATGAGGTCTGAGAAGCATTTTGGTTACTCATTTCAATGGTTTGTTATGGCTGCGGTACTTTTGTTTTTGATGTTGTTGATTGGCTATCGGTACCTAAAAGCAACACCTATCACGAGGAATAAGGATGGATAAATCTCAAGCACAAGTGAACAGGGAAATTACCGAGGCAAACATGGCTGAGCTCAGAAGCCGTCGTACTAAAGGACGCTTGGTATTAATCGGACTCGTTTTAATTTTCGCTTTGCCAGCCATTATCGCCAAAACTGTGTTGGATCAGAATTGGTATACGTCAGGTGTCACTAACTCAGGCGAATTGGTAGAACCAAGAATTACACTAGCGGATTTTGGCGTAACGGTACCCATGGCAGGAGAGGGTTGGGTTGTGGGGTATATCGCACCGATGGAGTGCGAAAGCTTGTGTGAACAACAGCTTCATTATTTGAATCAAAGCTACTTAGCGTTAGGGAAAAACAAAGAGCGAGTGACCGCCGTTGTTTTCGTCTCAGAAGGTAACTCGTTGTCGGGTTCGCTCAACAAGCCTGATTTATCTTTGTTAGCTGGTGGTGATCAGTTAAGCACCGAGTTTTCGCCGGCTTCCATTGTCATTATTGACCCGCTAGGACAGTTGGTTATGGAGTACAAAAGCGTGTCGGAACCGTCGCAGTTAGTCGGGCAATCCAAAGGTATGATTCATGATTTAAGAAAGCTACTTAAGCTGTCACGAGTTGGGTAGTTGATGGCGCAAATGCTTGAGCTTAAGCAGCGAAAGGGAATAAGTATAGGGAGATAAGTGATGCAGAATAAAGCCCCTGATTTACTGATGCTTGTGATGAGATTAACTATCTTGTTAACCCTTACCGTGATTGTTCTCGGAGCTTATACACGCCTGTCTGATGCTGGCCTTGGCTGTCCTGACTGGCCGGGTTGTTACGGTAAGATCACCGTTCCGTCTGATGCCCAAGCGGTGAGTCAAGCCAATCTGCAATTTCCAGAGCGAGCTCTTGAAGCAGACAAAGCGTGGATAGAGATGATCCATCGCTACTTTGCAGGAACATTAGGGTTGCTTATCTTTGTCGTTGTAGCTTGGTGTATTAAAAAGAACATCACACCAGTTGGTCTTCCATTACTTATCTCTGCCACTGTGATTTTTCAGGCTTTGCTTGGAATGTGGACGGTGACTCTTAAGTTGATGCCCGTTGTGGTTATGGCGCATTTGATGGGGGGCTTCACGTTGCTGTCACTGTTGTGTCTGCTCTACTGCCGTTTGTCTCAATTCCAAAGCCGTTTTGGTGAGGCTTCTTATTCTCCAACACTTAAATTTTGGGCGTTGTTTGGGTTACTCATTGTGGTTGGGCAGATACTGCTTGGTGGTTGGACATCGTCAAACTATGCCGCTTTGGTGTGTACCCAATTGCCTATTTGTGAAGGTAACTGGATGAGCTACCTCGATTTCAAAAATGCGTTCGATTTTGCTCAACACGGACACGATAACTATGAGTTTGGTGTGTTGGAGTATCCCGCGAGGCTTACCATACATGTCATGCACAGGTTCGGGGCTATTGTGGCGACATTAACGGTGCTGATGGTCGTGTACCAGTTATGGAAGTTTGGCCAAGTGCCTCACCAAAAGCTGAGCATGATTGTCGCAATAGTGTTGTTTACTCAAATCAGCCTTGGGATCAGTAATGTATGGTTTCACCTGCCAATCTCAGTTGCGGTTTTGCATAACCTAGTCGCAGTAATGTTGCTCATCAGCATGGTTGTAACCAATTTTGTGGTGTGGCAACGCAAACCGAGTGAGAGCTTGGTGAAGAACAGTGTATTACAAGGAGGTAATCATGGTCAGTAGAACGTCAACACAGTATGAAGTGGTGGCTCAAGACGCAGCCTTAACTCATAAGATAACAGCCAATAATGACATAACTTTAAGTAACGAAAAGGCTGAAAAAAACAAAGCCACTTGGAAAGTTTATTTAACGCTGACTAAGCCTAAAGTGGTGGCTTTGATGTTGCTGACAGCATTGGTTGGGATGTGTTTGGCCGTGCCGAATGGATTGCCTTTGCAACAAACTTTGTTCGGAATGATTGGGATAGGGTTAATGGCAGGTTCAGCGGCTGCGTTTAACCATTTGATCGATAAAAAGATCGACGGCCAGATGACTCGAACAAATCGACGCCCTTTACCATCCGGTGAGCTGAGTAGTGTGCGTGTGTTTAGCTTTGCAGCAGGTATCGGCTTATTTGGGTTCGCTACGTTAGTGGTGTGGGTCAATCAACTCACGGCTTGGCTAACCTTTGCAAGTTTATTGGGCTATGCGGTCACCTATACCATGTACTTGAAGCGAGCGACGCCACAGAACATCGTAATTGCAGGGATAGCTGGCGCAATGCCACCGTTATTGGGCTGGACGGCAGTCACCAACGAGCTGCATTCAAATGCTTGGTTGTTGGTGATGATCATCTTTATTTGGACGCCTCCTCATTTCTGGGCGTTGGCAATTCATCGTCGTGATGAGTATGCCAAAGTGAACATCCCCATGTTGCCTGTGACTCACGGAATCGAATACACCAAGACGTCTATTCTTCTGTATACCTTTTTGCTTAGCATCGTGTGTATATTGCCTGTATTGGTTGGCATGAGCAGCTGGATATATCTGAGCGCTTCATTGGTGCTCAACGGCGGGTTTGTTTATCACGCTTGGGTACTGAAATATCGTGATGAACCCAATATGGCCATGAAGACCTTTAAGTTCTCCATTTATCATCTCATGATCTTGTTTGTGGCTCTGTTGGCAGACCACTATCTACTTTGATAACCGCATTTCTGCTGTTGCTGAATAAGAAAACGGATGCTCTGGGCATCCGTTTTTGTTTGGTTGATGACTAAAACTCACCCAATACAAAGTAAGTATCTAGCGAGTACTTAGTCCACTTTGTTCCAAGCACTTTGCCAGTGTGAACCGACACCTGGTTCGTACTGAGTTGCTGTTGGAGCCCATTGAACACAGTAGCCAGAGTATGGGAACTCTTTACACTGATAAACGCCACCATCGCTGCTTAGAACCTTTGTTCCTGCTGTGTAAGACTCAATGCTTTCTGGGAACACGAAGTCGTAGTCGCCTGCTGGTGGCGGTGTTTGCTCGTCCATAAGATGAAAATCAAGCGTGTTCTGATCCACTAAGTTACCTTGGTCATCTTTCGTCACAACCACAAGCATGTGGTGGCCAGCTTCAGACTTAGAAAGAGTCAGTTGAACATCTTCAACTTGTCCGTCTGTTAGGTCCGATTTCTGAGAGGCAAGTGCTTCACGGTGATGGTTGTACACGGTAAGCTCAGCTTGGATATCGCCTGTTGCCGCTAACGTAAGATCAAGCTGAGTAGGTTGGCTCTCATCGATAATGTACTCTGATTCTAAGCCCGAGACTTCAAGATCATGCTCGGGTTCTGGAGTATCAATCTTGTAGCCGATTTCGACACTGTTAAAGCCAGAGCCTGCTTTTAGATAAACAGGATTCGTGCCGTAAACGGGTGCGAAATCGCCTTGGTCATTCAATTGACCTGCTTTGATTTGCGTCTGCTCTTGGTTGATCTTAGAAGCAAGCGCGTAAGACCAGTTATTGGCTTTGCCTTGTTCAGAAGTTTCAATCACAAGCTCAGTGCTGTATGAAGCGTTCTCACCAGACTGGTCGAATACACGCGTATAAACAGCGTCACCAACATTCAGGTCTTGTGTCGGGTTGATTTGACCACCTTGATCCCAATCAGGAATGATAGGGCCGTCACCATCAAATTTCACGTCGATAACGTTGTAGAAAGCCGCTGCAGTGTCACCTACATCCCATACGGCAAGGATCACTTGATAACCTTCACGCTCTGGCACATTACACAAGTGACTGACTTGCATCGGTGGCTGTTCCATATTGCCTTCAACAACACAGAATGGCGTTAAGTCAAAAGAGCTGCGAGCCAACGGCTGGTTTGGATTCCAGTCGGGTTGAGTAATGTAATATTTCCAATCGCGAGTCTTGTGGTTAGCTGTGAATGTCCACTCGAAGTATTGAGAACCAGACTTGATAGGGCGTTTAACCCAGCGGTCTGCCTTTTGTTCGTCTAGTGCTGCTGCTAAAGAAGATTGCGCACTGGCGATTCTCCCATCAGCAGGGCCAACTTCTGGGAAGCCTTCAGGGCCTTCTACACTTTGTGGTTCGTATTGGATACCACCACAGTTGGTGTTTTTCTCTTGCGTATCACTCGCAGGGAACTTACATAGGGCAACACGGCTCTCAGCTACGCCATTGTTGTATGCCGAGACATAACCGTGACCGAAGCTTGCACCGCTTACGCTAAGAAGCGATAGCGCGATGAGTGATTTTTTTTGGAGTTGTTTCATTATTTGTCCTTACTGTATTTGGCCGACAAAAAAGAGAACACCCCGGCATGCATTTACACTTAAATTCTATTAAGTGGCGGCCCCGCTATCATAGACAGAATATTTGTCGACAGACCGGTGGCTTTGCGTCTTGTTCTTTCAAATAGTTTGCCAGAAGTGCGTTTGAGCAATCGAAATGTAGCCAACCACTTTTATAAATGCGAATCAATCGATTGAAATGTGGAATGCCAATCTCGAACTTTTAATTCTTGATACAAATTAACTTGCTATATGTTTAGTTCGTTAACGTATAAATTATTGATATAAATAAAGAAAGCATTTGCTCTAATCGTTTTAGTGAATGACTTTGGGTTGTTTCGCTTCGCTCTGTACAACAATTGTGCACATATCAAAACCAAACCTTTGGTTTCCACTAACCGAACCCTGACACGCCATGTATGAAAAACCGGACAATTGATTGGTATGAGTTATATAAAGGAGCCGGTATGGAATTCACAGAACTAGACAGAGACGCGTTGTATCAAACGTGGATGTCACAAAAATCGAGAATGCGAATTACGCAGATGGAGTTTTCAAAAAAGCTAGGCATGAACCAGCTTGATTTCTCAAGAGTGCTAAGAGGGGAGACGCCATTAACCATGTCTTTCATTAGTCATTTTTGTCGTTTACTTCATTTGGAACCAAGGAATGTATTCCCCTCGCTAAAAGAGGGCAATGAATCGGGGCCTAAAGTGGTCTACCTGAAAAGTAGAATGAGTGTTGATGGTGAGATCCAAAATGCTTATATTGAAGGAAATCAGGTAATTGTAGAGTACGCACACACTGTTCAACATGATTAATTTTAGAGTTAGCTCTGATTTTTAACCCCCTTTTTCTACAACCTTTTCACATAGGGTATGTCATACTTAATTAGATTCCTTAATTTTGACTAAGTGCGTTATGAACCCTTTAAAAGTCCTTTTGCTTGTTGCAACCAGCATTTTCTTGCTTGGTTGTGCAGGCGGCCCAATTAGAACCGCTACTAAATTTACCAGCTACGAAGATTTTCAGGCTGGGCCTGACGGAGGCGTCGACTTGGTTTGGGCAAGGGTTGGGCTACGTGACGCGCAGCGTTTGAAATCCAAGTTAGATGACTACGATTCTGTAGTGATCGACCAAATTTTTGTTTTAACAGAAGAAGGTTCGTTGGATCAGGAAGAGATTCAGGAACTCACTGAGCACATGGTTGCGCGCTTGGAAGATAAAATATCGCCTCATAAAACGATTGTCGATGAACCGACAGGAAAAACGCTCCGCTTGAGTATCGCTCTGAGTAACGTTGAAACGCCCAATCCGATCTTAGCTGTAACGAGCAGCGTTCTGCCGTTTGGCCTTGCGATGTCAACCATATCTAAGGTCACGACTGGTGAGCACACCAATGTTGGGAGTGCGAGTGTAGAGTTATTGGTCAGTGATGCTCAAGAGGGCACACCACTGTTTGCAGCCATCGACCGTGAAGCGGGTAACAAAGATTTTTCAACCATGATTGATTCGCTGGATGATGCCAAAGACGCGATCAACTATTGGGTTGAACGTTTAGGTGATACTCTACACAACATAGATGACGCATAGTAAAGACCGAATAATGCTAGAGAAAGAGAACCTGATTAAGTTGGCTCGAATGCAGATGCCATTTGGAAAGTACGCGGGTCGTACACTGATTGACTTACCTGAAGAATATTTGCTGTGGTTTGATAAAAAGGGATTCCCGTCTGGTGAACTCGGCGATTTATTGAAACTGTGCCTTGCTCTGAAAATTGAAGGGCTTGATAGTGTCGTCAAGCCATTGAAAAGAATGTAATTAAATAAAAGCTCACGCTGATCACGTGAGCTTTTTTGTTTTTGAGTTCGACACAATTTTACATGCATGATGTAGCTTGAAGAATGGCTCTTCTTACCTTGCTATAAAATACGCAATCGATAGTGTGTAAATAATGGTATACAGGGTGTTTTAAATATAAAACACAAAAAAAATTGCGTTTATTTTTAATTAGTGATTGAAACTAGAGTTTTTACTAGTTAAGTTACAGGGAACAAGAAGATTAGTGCTGATAGAAAGTGACGTGAGACAACGTACATTCAGCTCAAGGATAGAAAAAAGGAAGAAGTAAGCAATGTTCCAGACTGATGATGTAAGAATTAACAAAGTAAAAGAGTTATTACCCCCTGTTGCTGTTTTAGAAAAGTTTCCAGCGACAGAAGTTGCTTCTTCTACAACCTTTGAAAGCCGCAAAGCGATCCACAATATTTTAGAAGAGAGCGATGATCGCTTGCTTGTTATTGTCGGCCCATGTTCTATTCATGACACAGAAGCTGCTCTTGAGTACGGTAAACGTTTGAAAGTGTTGCGCGACGAACTTGGTGATAACCTTGAAATCGTAATGCGTGTTTACTTTGAAAAACCACGTACAACTGTTGGTTGGAAAGGTCTAATAAATGACCCGTACATGAACGATACGTTCAAGCTAAATGATGGCCTTCGTCTAGGACGTAAGCTACTGCTGGACCTAACTGACATGGGCATGCCAACGGCAAGCGAATTCCTAGACATGATCACGCCTCAATACGTTGCTGACCTAATCAGCTGGGGTGCAATCGGCGCACGTACTACAGAATCTCAAGTTCACCGCGAACTGGCTTCTGGCTTATCTTGCCCAGTTGGATTTAAGAATGGTACTGATGGCAACATCAAGATTGCAACAGATGCTATTCGCTCTGCTAGCGCTTCTCACCACTTCTTATCAGTAACTAAGTACGGTCACTCAGCTATCGTTGAAACAGCAGGTAACCCTGATTGTCATATCATCCTACGTGGTGGCAAAGAGCCAAATTACAGCGCAGAACACGTTGGTAAGATTAAAGAAGAGCTAGCAGCTTCTGGTCTTCCACAAAAAGTGATGATCGATTTCAGCCACGCAAACAGCTCTAAGCAGTTTAAGCGTCAAATGAACGTATCTGACGACGTAAGCGCACAAATTTCTGGTGGCGACAAAGCTATCTTTGGTGTGATGATTGAATCTCATCTTGTTGAAGGTCGCCAAGACCTGGTTGAGGGCAAAGCTGCAACGTACGGCCAATCTGTTACTGATGCGTGTATTGGTTGGGAAGACACTGAAACAGTACTTCGCCAGCTGGCAGACGCTGTTGAAGCTCGTCGTAACAAATAGACTAATTACAGTCAGCGATTAAGCTACTGAAAATTCAAAGCCCTTAGTTAGCAACAGCTAATAAGGGCTTTTTTGTGGATCTTAGTTGAAAACTGGAAGTGTCTGTATTCTTAAATGAGAAAAGACAGTAACTCGTCGACTTTAAGTGACAGTAAAGCTTTATCTTGTTTGGTTTCAACGTTAAGGCGTATTAATGGCTCGGTATTGGACTTTCTTAAGTTGAAGCGCCATGAGTCCATATTCATGCTGATTCCGTCTGTGTGATCGATCTCAACGGCATTATCTTGGTAGTGCGATAACACGCAAGCCATGACCTGCTCTGGGTCTGAGACTCTTCGATTGATCTCCCCGGAAGAGGGGAATCTATCTATACTAGTACTCGTTAATTGGTGAAGAGATTGTTGAGTTTTCGACATCAGCTCGATAACCAATAGCCAAGGAATCATGCCTGAATCGCAATATCCAAAATCACGAAAATAATGGTGTGCGCTCATTTCGCCCCCATAGACGGCATTCGTTTCACGCATCTTCTCTTTGATCAGTGCGTGTCCTGCTTTAATTCCAATCGCTTTTCCACCATGCGTTTTTGCGATTTCAATTGTGTTCCAGGTCATGCGCATATCGTGCAATACAGTCGTGTTAGGCTGTTTGACCAAGAATGCTTCAGCAAGCAACCCTACAATGTAATAACCCTCGATGTAATTGCCTTGCTCATCAAAGAAAAAGCATCGGTCGAAGTCTCCATCCCAAGCAATTCCAAGGTTGGCAGAATGCTCTAAAACGGCATCTCGAGTGGCTGCTTGGTTCTCTCTAATCAAAGGGTTTGGAATACCATTTGGGAAGTTTCCATCAGGGTTATGATGAACTTTGATGAAGGTGATAGGGACACCGAGTTCGTTAAATTTATTATCTAAAGCATCAATGATATGTCCTGCAACACCGTTCCCAGCATTAACCACAATCTTCATCGGTGACAGCTTTGATGGGGTTATGTACGAGAGTAGGTGCTCAACGTACGGAGCAAGAATACTGTTCGATCTACTAGAGTTACTTGGTTGTGCATGAACGAACGGTAAATTGCAGTTCAGCTCTTGATGAAGTTCTTCAATGCGTCGTTTGATTTCATCTAAACCACTGTTTTTACTGATAGGGCTAGCGTCTACACCGACCATTTTCATGCCGTTGTAATTGATTGGGTTGTGGCTGGCTGTGATTTGTATTCCGCCAATCGCTTTTAGGTAACGAGTCGCAAAGTAGACCTCTTCAGTGCCAGTCATACCTAGATCAATGACGGTAATCCCTGACTCGATTAAGCCTTTGGTCATGGCTTCTTGTAATGACTGGGAGGTTTTGCGGTTATCACGACCAATCACTACCTGCGCCAAACCATCGAGTGAGGTTTCAGGCTTAGCGGATAGGACGTATTCGCCAAATGCCTTACCGAGCAGGTAGGCGAGTGGCTCATTGATTTGTTTACCAATGACGCCGCGGATATCGTTGTTCTTAAAGCAGTTTAGGTCTAATGTTGGTTTCATCGATTTGTCGCTGCTTTATTTCGTTTGGTTGTGCTTTGATGAGTGGACTTGTCGCTTGCGCACGTCTCGCCCATAACTGTCTTGATATCGAATGATGTCGCCTTCACTTAAATGACTGCCTGTTTGTACTTCAATCATCTCGAGTGGGAGATCCCCTGGGTTCTCTAGGCTGTGAATATGACCTAAAGGGATGTAAGTGGATTGATCTTCTTCAACCAGATAGGTTTTCTCATTGTTGGTCACTTTCGCAGTACCCGCCACGACTACCCAATGTTCCGCTCTATGGTGGTGCATTTGTAACGACAACTTGTGACCGGGTTTAACGGTGATACGTTTAACTTTGTCGCGCTTGCCTAGGTCGATAACATCGTATTTACCCCAAGGTCTAAACACCTCACGATGATGCACATGTTCTGTGCGACCCGCTTGATTTAGTTGACTGACAATCGATTTAACACCCTGAACCTTGTCTTTATTTGCAACCAATATAGCGTCTTTGGTTTCGACAATAATCAGGTTGTCGACACCTACCGTCGCAACCAGCTTATTTTCAGCATGGATGTAGTTGTGTTGAGAGTCGACGGTTAACACATCACCTTCAATGACGTTATTGTGCTGATCTTTTTCGCTTACATCCCAGATCGCGGACCATGAGCCAATATCGTTCCAGCCGACATCCATCGGGATCACCGCGGCGTGCGAGGTCTTTTCCATCACGGCGTAATCGATTGAATCACTTGGACTGCTTTTGAATGCTTCAGCGTCTATACGGATAAAGTCGAGGTCGGTATTTTGCGTTGCAAGAGCGAGTTTACAAGCCGCTACTATCTCAGGGTGGTGTTCGGCGAGTTCTTCAACATAGCGTGATGCCTTAAACATGAACATGCCACTGTTCCATAAGTATTGTTCTGAGCGGATGTACTCTTCTGCTGTTGCTGTGTCTGGCTTTTCTACAAAGCATTCTATGGCGAAGGCGTGATTGATTGGCTGCTCTGTTCCATTAGTATCAGTTTGAGCACTGGAGGAAAGAGGCTCTCCCTGCTTGATATAGCCATAGCCAGTCTCTGGGGAGCTAGGTGTTATACCGAATGTCACCAGCTTGCCTTGTTTTGCATAATCAACACCACGACTAATCGCTTGTTGGAATTCAGAGGTTTTCGCGATGTGATGATCAGCAGCCAGCACTAACAAGATAGGGTCGGATGCGCTTTGTTCATTAAGCGGTGGTTTACTTAAAGCCTTTAGGGCGGCAAGCGCAATGGCTGGGGCTGTATTTCTACCGACTGGCTCTAGCAGAATACCACTATGTTGAATGTTAGCTGATCGAGCTTGTTCAGCGGCAATAAAGCGATGCTCTTCATTACAGATAATGAATGGGGCATCACATTTACTATCCATCAAGTGCTCTTCAAGGCCTTGCAGGCGTTGAAGTGTGTGCTGAAGCATTGACTGGTCGCCGGCAATATTGAGAAATTGCTTAGGGTAAAGCTCGCGAGACAGTGGCCAGAGACGACTTCCGGAGCCGCCGGCTAGAATGACAGGTAAAATCATAGCGTGGTAATTAGGTGCATTAGAATACTGCCAGCATATTACCACGCTTCACGCTTATTACTTATCGATAACCAAGAAGGATATGACTATCGATGACCTTCCGTAGGGGAGTTCAACATGTCTTTGGGATCGCTAATATTCTGATTATCACCTAGGCTTTGAACGCTGTTATGATCTTGAACATTAGAAAAGTCTTGAGGGTCAATCTTGAGTGTCTGTGTTGGGAACGCGATGTCTGCATTGTGTTTATGAATAATCGCCAGAACCTGTAACAGAACGTCTTGCTTCACTTTGTGGTACCTGATCCAGTTGACTGTTTTTGTGAAGGTATAGATAAAGAAGTTGAGCGTTGATGGCCCAAATTTGTCAAAGTTAACGATCAACGTCTGTTTGGCATCAATATCAGGGTGGGTCTCGAGCATGGTTCTTACATCATCAACAATGAGCGCCAATTTGTCTGCATCTTGATAACGAAGACCAAAGGTTTCATTGATTCTACGATTCAACATTCTCGATGGATTCTCTACCACAATACTACTGAACACCGAATTTGGCACGTACAAAGGACGCTTATCAAAAGTGCGGATGATCGTCATGCGCCAACCAATGCGTTCGACAGTGCCTTCGATTTGACGATCGGGAGAACGTATCCAATCACCGACTTTAAAAGGGCGGTCGAAGTAAATCATCATGCCACCGAAGAAATTCGACAGTAGATCTTTTGCAGCTAAACCGACAATTAAACCACCAACACCACCAAAGGTGAGTAAGCCGGAAAGACTGAGCCCAAATGCCTGCATAATGGTTAGGCCGCCCATCACCATAAAGAACAGGCGAGCGACTTTCGCAATTGCCTGTACTGTGGTTTCGTCTCTGTTTTTTTGCTCTAAGACATAGGCTTCTGTGTTAGTGATCATTCGTAAGGTAAACCAAACGAAGGTACAGATAATTAATATGTGCTTAAGTGTTTTTAACCAGTTGATTTCATTGCCAAACTGGTCTTGAAGGATGAGCCCGACAGATACTGTAGCAGGCCAACACCAAAGTAACGTGCTGACAGGGGTTTTTAGTGCTTCTAGCAGTAGATCGTCCCAGTGGAATGGGGTTTTCTGAACCAGAATTTCTAAGCGATTATGGATAATTCGCCAAGCTACCCAAGCGAGAAAACTCGCCATAGTGATGAATAGGACGCTGTTTGCCCAATCACTATGGCTCTGGTTGATGTAGGTTTGTACTTGGGTTATGAATTCATTCATTGTGTGTGCTGCCGCAGAAATTATGAATTGGAAATTAGCAGAAACTCGAGTTGTTCTCTACCTTTATAAATCAAGCGATTATGACAATAGTATAACCTTATTCTTGCAGAACTAACTTTTTTTGAGATAGAAACTAATGTAGGTTTGGCTATCCCGTGTAATTAAAATTTCTAAACAGGATTTCAAATGAGCGACAAACAATATGCAGTTATCGGTTTAGGGCGATTTGGTCTGTCTGTTTGCAAAGAGCTACAAAGTTCAGGGGCACAGGTACTGGCCGTCGATATTGATGAAGAGCGAGTGAAAGAAGCAGCGGCTTTTGTTTCACAAGCGATTGTTGCGAACTGCACGAGCGAAGAGACGGTGAAAGAGTTAAGACTCGATGATTACGATATGGTGATGGTATCGATAGGCTCTGACGTTAACTCAAGCATTCTAACGACTTTGGTGGTGAAAGAATCTGGAGCAAAAGCAGTCTGGGTTAAGGCGAATGATAAGTTCCACGGCAAGATCCTCTCTAAGATTGGTGCTGACCATATCATCATGCCCGAGCGCGATATGGGTATTCGTGTTGCTCGTAAGATGCTGGACAGACGCGTTCTCGAATTTATCGACCTTGGCAGTGGCTTAGCGATGACGGAGATTGTTATTGGTTCTAAACTGTTGGGTAAGAAACTTGGCGATCTTAAGCTGTGTAAAGAAAATGGTGTTGAGGTACTTGGCTTCAAGCGAGGGCCGAACCTCACTAAAGCACCAGAATTGGATGTGAGTTTAGAAATTGGGGATGTGGTGATCATCGCTGGGCCGAAAGAGACCTTATCTAGAAAGCTACGCAATTGGTAATTGGCAATAAGGTAACAGTATGAATTCGTTAAAACGAAAAGGTACTTTCTACACGCTTAAGAGTGATAAAAAGCCACGTAAAGGCTCTGAACCTAAGATTATCCTTACGAGCTTCTTAGGCGTACTTATCCCCTCTGCAATATTGTTGACGATGCCTGTATTTTCTGTGACAGGCCTAAGTTTTACGGATGCACTGTTTACAGCAACCTCGGCGATCAGTGTGACAGGATTAGGTGTTGTCGATACCGGTGAGCATTTCACCTTGGCGGGTAAAATCTTACTGATGTTCTTGATGCAAGTCGGCGGGTTAGGGCAGATGACTCTATCTGCGGTACTGCTTTACATGTTCGGTGTTAGGTTAAGCCTTAAACAACAAGCACTCGCGAAAGAAGCGCTTGGCCAAGATCGTAAGATTAACCTTCGTAAATTGGTTAAGAAGATTATCATCTTTGCATTAGTGGCTGAATTTATCGGTTTTGTATTGCTCTGCTTCCGCTGGGTACCTGAGATGGGATGGTCAACGGGCAGTTTTTATGCTCTATTTCATGCGATATCTGCATTCAATAACGCAGGTTTTGCACTGTTTTCAGACAGTATGATGAGTTTTGTTGATGATCCGCTGGTGATCTTCACCTTAGCTGGCTTGTTTATTTTCGGTGGGCTAGGCTTCACAGTCGTCGGCGACCTATCGAGTAACTGGCGTAAAGGTTTTCGACATCTTCATTTACACACCAAGATTATGCTAACCGCCACTCCGACTCTATTGTTGGTAGGTACGGTATTGTTCTGGCTGCTAGAAAGAAATAACTCAGCAACCATGGAAGGGTTATCGACTCAAGGACAGTGGCTAGCCGCATTTTTTCAGTCGGCAAGTGCTCGTACTGCTGGCTTTAATAGTGTGGATTTGTCTCAGTACACACAGCCTGCGTTGCTGGTAATGATTGTACTGATGTTGATTGGTGCAGGTTCTACCTCAACAGGTGGTGGTATTAAGGTTTCGACCTTTGCAGTAGCCTTTGTCGCAACGTGGACCTTCCTCCGTCAGAAAAAGCACGTGGTGATGTTTAAGCGCACTGTGACTTGGCAAGCGGTAACAAAGTCATTGGCCATTATTGTGGTAAGTGGGGCGTTATTAACCACCGCGATGTTTTTGTTAATGCTTACTGAAAAGGCAGCGTTTGATCGAGTCATGTTTGAGGTGATTTCTGCCTTTGCAACGGTTGGTTTAACAGCTGGCTTAACCGCAAACCTGACTGAGCCAGGTAAATACATCATGATTGTGGTTATGGTGATTGGACGTATCGGCCCCCTGACCTTGGCTTATATGCTAGCTCGCCCAGAACCTTCCTTGTTGAAATACCCTGAAGACACGGTGTTAACGGGTTAATTAGGTCCACGGGCTGATAAATAAAGCTCTGTAAATAAAAACAAAGCTAGCGATATGCTGGCTTTGTTGTCATAGGCTGATCGTTAATTGCTGAATGCCTATCCCTCAAACATCTCAACGTATTCCTCATAGCCTTCTTCTGCTAATTTATCCGCAGGGATAAAGCGCATTGCGGCTGAGTTCATGCAGTAACGTAACCCTGTTGGTTTTGGACCATCTTTGAATACATGCCCCAGGTGGGAATCGCCAAACTTACTTCGAACCTCTGTTCTTGGGTAAAGCAGTTTGTAGTCAGTAGTTGTGACGACATAAGCCTCGCTGATTGGCTGTGTAAAGCTCGGCCAACCTGTACCTGACTTGTATTTGTCTTTGGAAGAGAACAATGGCTCCCCAGTCACGATATCAACGTAAATACCTTCTTGCTTGTTATCCCAGTATTTGTTGTCAAATGGGCGCTCAGTAGCGTCTTCTTGCGTTACATCGTATTGAAGTGCTGTAAGCTTCGCTTTGATCTCTGCATCAGACGGTTTTACGTATGTTTTAGCATTCGCTGTCGCATTCTTACTGTCGATGATCTGACGTAGTGTTTTAGGGTTGTCCTTTCTATCATCACCGAAGATTTTATCTAAATACTGATCACGACCTGAAGCGTAACGATAGTAGTTATAACGAACCTTACTCTTCTTGTAATAATCTTGGTGGTAATCTTCTGCTGGCCAGAACTTCTCAAATTTTATCAGTTCTGTTTTTAGTGGTGCACCAAAGATATTAGCTTTGTCGATCTCCATCATGAAGTTCTGAGCAACATCTTTTTGTGCTTGGTTATGATAGAAAATAGCCGGTCGATAATGACGGCCTCGGTCTACAAAAGAGCCTTTGTCATCGGTTGGATCGATGTGTCTGAAGAATTGGTCAAGAACCTGTTCATAGCTAACAACATCAGGGTTGTAAGTCACGTTTATCACTTCGATGTGACCCGACTTGCCTGAGGATACTTGTTTGTAGGTTGGGTTTTCTAGTTCACCGCCAGAATACCCAGAGATAACGTCGGTGACGCCTGTCAGCTTTTCTAGGTCGGATTCTGTACACCAAAAACAACCACCAGCCAGTGTCGCGATTTCACTATTACCTGAATTAGCTGTTTTATCCATTGTATTGGCAGTGCCAGTCTGGCTTACAAACAGCGAAATCAGTGGTAGCGCAACCACGAGTGATACCAATATTTTAGATAATTTATTCATAGATACCTCATCTTGACGTTCTTCTCATTCGATTTTGAATGTACGAATAGAGACAGGTTTTAGATGGAAAAAATTGCATCATTCACAAAAAAATATGTCGCCGAGAAAATCTTGCTCATAAATGCCGCCAGTAGTAGGGTGTCAGTATTGATATCCAATAATAGACAGCGATGGCGGTTATCGTACATCTAAGGAACAACATGCAAGCAGAAGTTAAATGGGTCGAAGGCTTTAAATTCCTAGGTCAATCTCAATCTGGCCACTCTATTGTCATGGATGGCAGCGGTGGTGCAACGGCGCCAAGCCCGATGGAAATGGTTCTTATGGCCGCTGGTGGTTGTAGCTCTGTTGATGTGGTAGATGGATTGAAATCTGCTGGTCAAAGCATTACAGGCTGTAACGCGAAACTTGAAACTACACGTCGTGAAACCGCGCCAAAAATCTTTACTGCGATTAACATTCACTTTGAAGTTTCAGGTGACAACCTTGATCCTAAGTTGGTTGCAAAAGTATGCGCTGATTCATTGGAAAAGTACTGTTCAGTGTGCCTAATGCTAGGTGCAGGCGTAGAAATGACGCACAGCTGGGAAATCGTCTAGTCTTCTGGCTGTATAGCTTGGCTTTGAGTCGTTACTTTTCGGCTTATGAGCAAACATAGATAAAGAAAGGGAGGAGCACTTAGCAGTGCTCCTCCCTTGTTATTAAGGAAGTCGTTATTACGTTAGAATACGATTATTCCACTGTTTCAATGATAACTTCTTCAACTTGAACATCTTCTTGGTACTCGAAGCTTGGGATTGTTGCTTCCACACGACGGTTTTGAGCACGACCTTCAGCCGTATCGTTTGATGCGATTGGGTTTTCTTCCCCTTCACCAGAAGCGGTAATGCGATCAGCTTCAATACCTTGCTCTTCGATGTATGCTGCTACTGCTGCCGCACGTTTCTTAGATATCATCATGTTGTACTCAGCTGCACCTGTTGAATCTGTGTGACCAACAATGTTAACGGTAGACTGAGGGTATGTTTGTAAGACTTCCACAATTGGCTGTATAGCGGCTTTACCTTCGTCTGAAAGTTCTGTGCTGTTAGTCGCAAATGTACCTTGAGAGAAACTCTCAGTTTGCGCTTTGGTAACCACTACCTCCGCTTCCTCTTCAACGACCACAGCTTCTGGCTCTGTGATTGGTTCAGAAGGTGCTTGAGTTACAGCCGCCGCAGAAGCTGATGCGGTTGTATTACCCGTGCCGAAATTGTAGCTAAGACCTACTGTGACAAGGTTGGAGTTTAGGTCTTGGATGATCTTATCGTCAAAATCATCGAAGTATTGGTATTCCACTCTCAGCGCCCAATCGTCTGAAAGCTGTTTCTCGGCACCGATACCTAAGGCTAAAACAACGTCGTCTTCGTCATCGTGCATGATGTAAGCAGGACCTGCTTTAAAGAAGATATCAAACTCTTGTTTAATCGCTAGTCGATACATTGGGCTTAAAGAAATGGCTACGATAGAATCGCTGTATCTTTGAGTCGCTCCGTTGTTGTTAAAGCTGGTGTCATAATCACCTAAGTAATCTGCATTCAATTCTAGAGCAATGTTATCGGTAAAGTTGTAACCACCGTAAATACCGCCCGCCACTGAATCATCTTCACAATCAATGTTGTCGACACAAGCGCTATCTAGCCAACCCATGCCAACTTTTGCGCCTACGTATGTCGTTGCGGCAATTGATGGAGCAGCAGCGAAACCTGAAGCAGCTATCACAGCACACATGATTTTTGACAATTTTTTCATAATCTTATCCTTGGATTAACTCTTATTGTTATCTGAATGAGCCTTTAAAGCGACGACTTACTGATTGGGACACTGCAACAGTAGATCGTTCAAGGCGTAGATTCAGGTCGAACCTATCTTGGAACTGTTATTACATTGTTAGTACAGTTGCTTATTATGGTCAATGAAATTGTTAAAAATTATATATTTAAGGTGCTATTTACAGAGGTTTTTGTCAATTAATTGCTGTCTCAAATGTTGGAAACGAAGAAACCTCGTATCATTTTTAGGCGATACGAGGTTTCATTTTCATGTGTACGGAATGTTTGGTTGGGTAATCTAGGTGATTACCGTTATGGGCGCTCACCAGCTAACAAACGTTTTTCAATATCTGCAATGACACCTGGTAGGTCTGCAATGGTATCGATTAGGTAGTGTGGGTTTGATTTGTTTAGCTTAACGCTTGCTTTTTCACGTGCAGCTGCAAGTGTTGTCTCGTCTGCATCTAAATATTCTTGATACGTTAAGCCTGCTTCGTTCCCCGATAATACAAGTCCAACTGTCCACATGCCTGCGTTGTGACCCTCATCGATCCCCGGTGCTGCGTCGTCTACTTTTACACACGCAGCAACGCTAGTTACACCTAGATCGATTACGTTTTTCAGTGCCATAAATGGAGCAGGGCGACCACCTTGAGGTAAGTCATCGGTCGCTACCACGTTATCTGGTCGGTAACCGTAATCTGCAGCAGCAGGAATTAAAACATCCATCACTTCACGTGGGTAACCTGAACAAGACCCGATCTTCACGTTCTTCTCTTTTAGGTTATTGACCACTTCTATCGCATTCAAAATAGGTGCTGCGTGATCGGCTACTTTCGCTTTTTGAAGAGGCATGAATGCCGCGTAGATCGCGTCAACGTCTTCACTTGTCATGGAGCGTCCGAACTGAGCCTTCCAACGAGCGTCAACAGCTGGAATTCGACCCACTGCTTGGATGTGGTCCCATTTGCCGATCCCCATAGGTTCACGCGCTTCAGCTAAGTCGATGTCAAAGTCGAAACCTTGTTTGAATGCTTCAACGAAGATGCTAGTTGGAGCAAACGACCCAAAATCAACGATAGTGCCGGCCCAGTCAAAGATAACCGCTTGGATAGGTGATGTCGTGTTCATAATAGTGTCCTATTTTTGTGTCACTCCCAGTTCAAAGTTCTGGGAAACAAATGGTTGTTTAAGGTTATTGGTTTAAATGTTGATTTCGAGAATTAAAGGTATTCAAAATCTTTGCAGACTTTGGCTATCGCTTTTTCGAATACAGACAGAGCGACTTCTAGCTCGCTACGGCTGATGATCAATGGTGGGCTCAATTGAATCACGTTACCTTGTGAAACCTTAAAGCTCAGGCCATCGTTCAGACATTGGTAAAGTACTGCTTCTGCTTCATCGAACGCTCGGTTTTTGGTGATATGGTCAGTGACCAATTCCACTCCCCAAAGCAGACCGATGCCGCGAACGTCACCAATGACTGGGTATTTCTCTTTCATTTGAAGCAGTTGTTCACGCACGAATGCGCTGTCCGCTTGTACTTTTTCAAGTAGATTTTCTTGCTCAATCACTTCCATCGTAGCCAGTGCCGCTGCGCAGCCAATAGGACTTTTCTCGTGGGTGTAGTGACCAAGTGATACTTGCGCTGCCGTGTTGTATTTGTCTTTAGTGACCATGGCTGCAATTGGAACCAAGCCCCCGCCAAAACCTTTACCGATACAAAGAATGTCAGGTTCGATATCAAAGGCCTGGTGAGTGAACCATTCGCCACTACGACCCATACCGTTTGGAATGTCGTCGATGATCAACATGACGTTATGCTTATCGCAGATCTCACGGATGCGCTTCCAGTAAGCTTTGCTTGGAACCTGAACGTCTGTGTTACGCACTGCTTCGGCAATGAAGGCTCCAATGCCACCTTCTTTTTCAATCACATACTCTAAATAGTCGGCATAGTGAACGTCGCATGCAGTTTCGTTTGCATTGACTGCGCTATTCTCGTTAAACGGGAAAGCGCCACGATAAGAGACGGCTGGTGGAATGCGTTCTACGCCAGCCATTAACGGGCCCATGCCTTCGCGGAAACAAGCTTCACCACCCACTGAAATTGCGTCCAGTGACGCGCCATGGAATGAGTCCCACAGTGAAACGACCTTGAAGTTGTTGGTGACATGTCGAGCCAGTTTGAGTGCCATGCCGATAACCGAAGTACCACCCGGTGCAAACAACACGCGGTTCAACTCACCACCGCAGATCTGTGTCAGCTTTTCAGCGCATTGAACGGCTGTTTCATTGGTAAAGCGACGTGGTGAAAACGGCAATGAAGCCATTTGTTGAGTCACTTTATTAATGATATGTGGATGGCCATAACCCAATTGATGAACATTGTTACCGTGAAAGTCCATGTACTTCTTGCCCGTCGCATCTTGAATGTAGATGCCTTCAGTTGCTTCAAGTGTGTCTAGACAAGGCGTTGACATCGCTTGATGAAGAAATACGTCAGAGTCACGTTTTAACATCGCTTGAGTCGCATCATCGTTTAGCGACTCGTTCCATTTCTCACGCGCTGGCGTGGTGTTCACATCGCCTTCGCTTCGAAAGTGTGTGGCCTTTAGAACTGGCTCTGGATTGGTCGTCGTCATTATTTGATGTCCCAGTACATAGCATTCTTAATTGCGTCAATTAGAGCTTCAATGTCTGACGGATACACTTCACCGATGTTACCGATTCGGAAGCAGTCGGCGTTTGAAACCTTGCCCGGGTAAATCACAAAACCTTGTTCTTTCAAACGGTCATAGAATTCCTTGAATTGGTAATCGCTATGAGTTGGAGAATAGAAAGAGGTGATAATCGGTGAATGAAGTTCATCATTTAACAGAGGTTCAAAACCAAGAGAGCGCATACCTGCAACCAGTGTGGTTTGGTTTGTTTGGTAGCGATTATGACGAGCTTCGATACCACCTTCCTGTTCCAATTCAAGTAGAGCTTGATAGAAAGCACGCACTGTATGCGTCGGAGAGGTAAAACGCCATTTACCGAGGTTGCTTTCCATGCAGTGCCATTGGTCAAACAGATCAAGGCTTAATGAACGAGCTTGGCCTTTGCACTTTGCCAGTTCCGATTGCTTAGCAATAACAAAGCCGAAGCCCGGTACACCTTGGACGCACTTGTTTGCAGAGCTGATCATGTAATCGATACCTAAGTCAGCGATATCCATAGGGATGCCACCAAAGCTCGACATTGCATCGAGAATGACGGTTTTGTTGTGCTGTTTTGCCAATTTGGCAATGTCTTCAATTGGATTCAGCATGCCTGTCGTGGTTTCACAGTGCACAATCGCAACGTGAGTAATGTCTGAATCCATGGCCAATGCCGTTTCCATTTCGTTCAAGTCAGGCTGTGATGTTTCACCTGGGGAAACGACATGGCATGGAATGTTTAAGTATTCTGCGATTTGAGCAATACGAGCGCCGTACGCACCGTTATCAACAACAAGAAGCTTACCGTTGTTAGAGATAACGCTACCGATTGTTGCTTCTACCGAAGCGGTGCCGCTACCTTGCATTAATACGCTTGTATATCCCGCTTGCTTAGTCGCTAAAGTCACTAGCTTGCTACGAATCACTTCAACAACGTCTTTGTTGTATTCATCATCCCAAGTACACCAATCTTTTAACATCGCTTGGCGAACGGTTTCAGAAGTAGATAAAGGGCCCGGTGTCAGCAGTAAGTATTCGTTTCTCATGTTCAATTCTCGTGATTTGTATTTTGGACTATACCAGTATTTGCGATTACTTTAACAACCAATTTAAACGGTCGTAAATAGCCCAAACGTTATTTTCACAAAAGCTTCATATTCAAATTTGTCACTTGTGTTGAGAAATTTTCCGATCTTGAAATTGCCATTTTTTGTTCATTTAATCGTCATAAAAGCAAGTTAGCTTAATACTCGAAATCTGGTACATACCAATATGAATATGTGTGCTAACAACCTAAATGAATTTATGGATATAGAAGCCTCTAGATGGAGCTTCTAACTTCTAACCTTGGCATCGGGCCTGACTGGAGAAAATGATGAAAAACCGTTTTATGAAAGGATCACTTGCAGCATTAGTCACACTATTAGCTGGTAACGCTTATGCGGCACAGGAAGTGACGGTTTATACCGCTTTTGAAACTGACATCTTAGCGAAGTACAAAAATGCTTTTGAAAGCGAAAACCCAGACATCAACATCAAATGGGTTCGTGATTCAACAGGAATCATGACGGCAAAATTATTGGCTGAGAAAAACAACCCTCGTGCAGAAGTGGTGTGGGGCCTTGCGGGTTCTTCAATGGCATTGCTTAAAGAAGAGGGCGTCCTGAAACCTTATACGCCTCAAGGTGTAGAAGCGCTGCGCTCAAACCTCAACGATCCGCAATCTACTCAAGCTTGGTACGGTAATGATGCATTCTTCAATGCAGTTTGTTTCAACGAAGTGGTGGCTAAGCAACTTAACTTACCTGCACCTAAATCTTGGGATGACCTAACGAAGCCTATCTATAAAGGCCACATTGCTATGCCAAACCCAGCATCTTCTGGTACGGGCTACATGCAGGTTTCGGCTTGGTTACAAAACATGGGTGAAGACCAAGGTTGGAACTACATGCAGAAGCTAGACCAAAATATTGCTCACTACACGCACTCAGGTTCTAAGCCATGTGTTCAAGCGGGCATGGGTGAAGTCGCTATCGGTATTTCTATGGCGAGCCGTGGCGCTAAGCTGAAAACTCAAGGCGCTCCACTTTCAGTGATTACACCTGAAGGCATCGGCTGGGAATCTGAAGCGGTAGGCCTTGTTAAGCCTTCTGATGCAGCACAACGTGTTATCGATTGGTCTATTTCTAAAGCGGCAAATGAGCTTTACATCGAAATGTACCCAGTTGTTGGTCACCAAGATGTGACAGGCAAAGCAGAGAACTTCCCTAATGTAGAAAAGAACATGGCAAAAATGGACTTCGCTCGCATGGGCAGTGAACGTGCAGACGTTCTTAAAACATGGTCTGAGAAGTTTGACGCTAAATCAGAGCCAAAATCTTAATCTGCTGAGCTTTTTAGTTCATGAGCTCCTTGGTTAATTATCTACCGAGCTTATTAGACACATGGTTTATTAGATATATGGCTTATTAGACACGTAGTCCATTAGATATGCAGCTCATTAGAAGTTAGAGATCAGTAAAGGAAGGCTTCGGTCTTCCTTTTTTAGTTTTACGCCTTTAGGTTTTAAGTAAGGTACAACAAATGACAAAGCACTACTCATATTGGTTCAAGCAAGCGTTAGAACAAGAGTTTGGCAACATCAATGAGGGGCTAGATTCGGCGAAGTCGCTCCAAAAAGACGTCAACTGTGATATCGCCATTGTTGGCGGTGGCTATACGGGTTTATGGACGGCGATTTTAATCAAACAACAGCAACCCGAAAAGCATGTTGTCGTGATTGAAAAAGGTCTATGTGGTAGCGGTGCTTCTGGTGCGAACGGCGGTTGCATGCTGACGTGGTCAACTAAGTATCCGACGCTGAAAAAGCTCTACGGAAAAGAACAAGCGAAATGGTTGGTTAAGGAATCGGAAAAGGTTATATACGAGATTGAAGCCTTCTGTAACGAACACAAGATTGACGCGCATCTATATCGAAGCGGTACTTACTACACGGCGACCAATGAAGCGCAAAAGGGTGGAATGGAGCCTGTTGTTAATGAGCTGGTTAAGCAGGGTATCAATAGCTGGAAGAAGTGCGACAATTCTTTGGCTGATAAAGCGGGATCTGAACGCCACATTGAGGGTTACTACTCAGAAGCTGCGGGTAGTGTGCAGCCAGCGTTATTGGCGAGAGGCTTACGCCGCGTTGCGATCGAATTGGGTGTCGAAATTCACGAAAACACAGAAATGACATCACTCGACTATGGCTCTCCCGCTCGAATTCAAACCAAAGGCGGGTCAGTATTTGCGGATAAAGTGATTTTGGCACTCAATGCGTGGATGCTCGATCACTTCAAAGAGTTCAAACGCAGCATTGTGGTTGTCTCTTCAGATATGGTGGTGACCAAGCCCATTCCGGAAAAGCTCAAGCAATTTGGCCCAGAGAAAGGGGCGGCGGTGGTAGATTCGCGTATCTTTGTCCACTACTACCGAGATACCCAGGACGGACGACTCATGTTGGGCAAAGGCGGCAATAAATTCTCGTTTGCGAATCAGGTTGAAAGCATGTTCAACCAAACGACTAACTACCTACCGATTCTCAATCAATCGTTCCAAAAATTGTTCCCTAAATTGGAACAAAGTGAATTCGATTACAACTGGTCTGGCGGCTCAGATCGTTCGGTCACCGGATTGCCATTTTTCGGTAATCTAAAAGGCCAAAGCAACATCTATTATGGGCTTGGTTACTCTGGAAATGGCGTTGCTCAAACCCGTATGGGCGGGAAGATTTTGTCAGCAATGGTACTCGATATCGACAATGCTTGGACGCGAAGCGGTTTAACTAAAGGCCCATTAGGACACTTCCCGCCAGAGCCATTCCGTTGGGTAGGTGCGATGATAGTGCGTGATGCGGTACGAAGAAAAGAGAACGCGGAAGATTCGGGTAGCACGCCATTGTGGCTAGATAAACAGTTATCCAAACTCGCAGGTGCGGCGGGCAAAGCCGACAAGGTTGAATCATAGATTAATCTAGCGTTTAAATTAGAAGTTTACATTGAGGCTCTCAGTGATTTATGGGCAAGTCACTGAGGGCTTTCAACGTTGAACTAACTTTCAATGTTGAACAAATAGCAATTTTTAATGCTTATTATATCTGCAATATAACTGTCATTTAGCTTCTATAAATTTGTCACTCAACTGCAATATTCTCAGTATAAATTTGGTATATACCATATAGAGAGTGCTGTAGTATGAGCAACCAAACTTATTTGAATATTGAAAACGTTGTAAAGCAATTTGGCCAATTTACAGCGTTAAAAGACATCTCCCTATCGATAGATAAAGGCGAGTTCGTCTGCTTCCTTGGCCCATCTGGCTGTGGAAAAACCACCTTATTACGTGCGATTGCAGGCCTAGACTTACCAACGTCAGGTTCTATTGAGCAGAACGGTAATGATACGACCTTCTTGCCACCAGAAAAGCGCGACTTTGGCATCGTGTTCCAATCTTACGCTTTGTTTCCAAATCTCACTGTGGAAGAAAACATTGCGATTGGTCTGAAAAACCAAGGCATGTCGACCAAAGAAGCCCTTGAGACGGTTGAGTCTTGGTTAGAGACCATTGGCTTACCAACGTCTGGTCAGAAATTTCCAAATCAGCTATCTGGTGGACAGCAGCAGCGTGTTGCTCTGGCTCGCGCATTAGCCTTGTCTCCAGGCTTGTTGCTACTCGATGAACCGCTTTCTGCGTTGGATGCGAAGGTAAGAACACACCTACGTGATGAGATCTGCCAACTGCAACGCAAATTGGGTATCACCACTATTATGGTGACGCACGACCAAGATGAAGCGTTAACGATGGCAGACCGTATTGTCGTGATGAATCATGGTGTTATCGAGCAGGTCGGTGCTCCTCAAGAGATCTACCAAAAACCTGTCAGTCGTTTTGTGGCTGAGTTTGTTGGTAGCATGAACTTTATTCAAGCTTCTGTTGCGGCTCAAGGCAAGATGCGTATTGCTGAGTCAATGCTGCCGTTACCTGGCTTAGATAATCTCACGCCAAATCTGGGTGATGTTTTTGATATTGCCGTTCGTCCAGAGCAAATCCAGTTTGTTGATCGTTTTAGTGAATCCTTGCCAGTGAGAATCGTATCAAGCGAATTCTTAGGGGCGTTTTATCGTGTTGAGTGTCAATTGCAACATGACTCAACGGCGAAAGAGATCATCGTTGATGTACCCGTCAAAGAGTTCAACCGATTGAAGCTGCGTCGCAGTGATATTCGTTACGTGGCGTTTGATCAAGAAGGCCTTAGAGCTTACTCATCGAAAAGCCTGCAAGTGATGAAAGACGAGGCGGCGTAATCAATCATGGAATCGACTCAAATGATGCAATCTAAGCTGCTAATTCAACGACGAGTACAACCTTTTCTGGCTCGGTTAAGCAAAGACAACGTAATTCTATTTGGGCTGTTGGCCTTTTTGTCTGTGGTCATGACGTTGTTTATCCTGATGCCACTGTGGGCAATGTTGAAAAAGAGTGTTCAGAACGCAGACGGTGAATTTGTAGGTTTACAGAATTTCGCTACGTATTTTGCGTCTCAAAGCCTGTGGCAGTCGGTAGGCAATACCTTCACGCTTGGATTGCTAGTGACCGTAGTCGTGGGTGTCTTGGCGTTTGGTTATGCCTATGCGCTAACTCGTTCATGCATGCCTTTTAAGGGGCTTTTTCAAGTACTGGGTTCTGCGCCTATTCTTGCTCCGTCACTGCTTCCTGCAATCAGTCTTATCTTCTTATTTGGTAACCAAGGTATCGCTAAAGAAGTCTTGGGGGGCAACTCGGTTTATGGTTTGATTGGTATCTCACTGGGCTTGATATTTTGGACGTTTCCACACGCCTTGATGATTCTGACCACCTCATTAAGAACCTCTGACGCTCGCCTTTATGAGGCAGCACGTGCACTCAATACTTCATCGTTAAAAACTTTCTTTATGGTGACGTTACCTGCGGCAAAATACGGCTTGATCAGCACTCTGATCGTTGTGTTTACGCTGGTAGTTTGTGACTTTGGTGTGCCAAAAGTGATAGGTGGTAGCTACAACGTGTTATCGACTGACATCTTTAAGCAGGTGGTTGGTCAACAGAACTTCTCTATGGGTGCAGTAACCAGTATCTTGCTGCTATTACCTGCGTTGCTTGCGTTTACCGTTGACCGCTGGGTTCAAAAGAAACAAAAGAGCTTGTTTGATACTCGTTCTGTCGCGTACCAACCTGAACCTAGTTCACTACGTGATGGCTTATGTTTCCTTTATTGCACCATCATCTCTGCTGCTGTGGTTATTGTGTTGGGCATGGCGATATACGGTTCGATGGTCACCTTCTGGCCTTGGAACAAAGCGCTGACGCTAAACAACTACAACTTCGCAGAAATGAGTACTTATGGTTGGGCGCCATTCTTCAACTCCTTAACGCTTGGTGCTTGGACTGCGGTTATTGGTACTGTTCTGATTTTCTTAGGTGCATACTGCATTGAGAAAGGTCGCGCCTTCGGTCCTGTTCGTCAAGCGATGCAAATGCTCAGCGTTGTTCCGATGGCCGTTCCGGGTATGGTGCTGGGTTTGGGTTATATCTTCTACTTCAATGATTTGAGTAACCCACTTAACTTCTTGTATGGCACGATGGCGTTCTTGGTGATTAATACCGTGGTTCACTACTACACGGTAGGGCACATGACGGCGTTAACGGCATTGAAACAACTGCCTTCCGAAATTGAAGCAACAGCGGCTTCGGTAAACTTACCGCAATACAAGCTGTTCTTTAAGGTGACGGTACCTGTTTGTCTGCCGGCGATTTTAGATATTGCGACATACCTGTTTATTAATGCACTTACCACGACATCTGCGGTAGTATTCTTGTATTCTACCAATACGATTCCAGCGTCAGTATCAGTACTGAATATGGACGATGCAGGTCAAACCGGTGCAGCAGCAGCGATGGCGGTGATGATCATGATATCTGCAGCGAGTGCGAAGTTGATTCATATGCTAATCAACAAGTTATTCGATAAGCGCACCCAAGCTTGGCGTAAACGCTAGCGAACCACTTATATTGCAGTTGGCCAAGGAGTGGCTGACGACAAGAACAAGAATGAAAGGAAATGAAGTGCAGTACGTAAAAATCAAAGATGTCATCGTAGAGCAGATAGAGTCGGGGATGTTAACACCACGACAGAAGCTGCCTGCGGAACGTAAGCTGGCTGAATCGTTTGATACGACTCGAGTTACCTTACGCGAAGCCTTGTCTTCACTTGAAGCGGAAGGGCGCATTTATCGAGAAGACCGACGTGGTTGGTTTATCTCTCCCGAGCCGCTTCGTTACGATCCAACACAAACGCTGAACTTTACCAATATGGCTCTATCGCAGAATCGACAGCCGAAAACTGAGTTGGTGGCGGCGAAAGGAATGTTAGCAACCAAGGAGGCGACTCGGCTTCTTGAGTTACAACCTTTCTCGGACGTTTATCGAGTAGACAGAGTTCGTTATCTTGAAGATAGGCCGGTTGTGTATGTGACCAACTACATTCGACCAGAGTTGTTCCCTAACTTGCTTGATTATGACTTGTCTAAATCGTTGACGGACATCTACCGTGAGCACTTTGGTGTGGTATATCAGAAGATCCGTTACCGAGTGAGCACAACGTCTTTGCTTGGCGAAACCGCGCAAGCTCTGCGTGCGACTTCTGGGTCTCCAGCGATGGTGGTTGAGCGTGTTAACTACAACCAAGACGGTGATTTGATTGACTGCGATATTGAGTATTGGCGTCATGACGCGATCAGCATTGAGTCGATCGCACAGCTAGAGCGATAGTCATACGTTATAACGTTGGCATACCTGCAATTATGCAGGATTGCCCAATTGAAACGCTCAAAGGTCTCTTATTCGGAGGCCTTTTTTATCACCTGTTGTCAGCCGTTGTGCTAATTCATCAATAATTTAGGAATGAAATGGAATTCTCTGCCATTGTCATCGTGATCATTTCGGCTCTGCTTCATGCGGGTTGGAATGTTCTAGGTAAATCTAATCAAGGCTCGGGCTCGTCTTTCTTCTTAGCCTCTGGCTTTGCCGCTGCCGCGATATTGACGCCTTACTTGATCTGGTATGTTCACAGCGTTGGACTGTCAAATATCTTACTTCCATTTTGGCAACTGGTTTTCTTGAGCGGGATTTGCCAAATCATCTATTTGATCGGCTTGGGGGCAGCCTATAAACAGGCTGATATCGGCGTGATTTACCCAATGGCAAGAGCACTGCCCGTGTTGATGGTGGGTTTAGGCACGGTGTTGATAGGCTATGAGCTGTCGCCGAATCAATGGTTTGGCTTCACCTTGATTACCTTGGGTTGTTTGTTTGTACCACTTAAGAAGTTTTCAGATCTTAGGTTAAAAGCGTATCTCAACCTTGGCGTACTGTGGGCGTTGATCGCGGCCATTGGTACCACGGGCTATTCCATCATTGATAAAGAAGCGCTTTTGTTACTCGATCCTTTGAGCACACCAGTTATAACTAACAAGCACACCGCGATTTTCTATCTAGGCATTCAGTTTTGGGCGATTGTGATTCCACTCAGTGTTTGGTTATTCGTAACCAACCAAAGAATCGAGTTTACTAATGCTTGGATACTGCGAAAGAGAGCCACAGTGGCCGGCATCATGATGGCTTCGACTTATGGTTTGGTGTTGTTTGCGATGACCATGACTGAGAACGTCAGCTTGGTTGTTGCTCTTAGGCAAGTAAGTATCATCTTCGGCGTAGTGATGGGGATCTACTTTTTAAAGGAAAAGTGGCACGCGACTCGCGGTGTAGGCGTATCTCTAATTATTGCTGGCTTAGTTATCTCATTGACTTAAAAGATCGCCTGAGTGATTTGGGAATAGGTATCTCTATTAAGTTAAATGAAAAAACGCCCTTAGCGAAACAAACTTCGTTAAGGGCGTTTTCTCTTTATCTAGTAAGAAGCTGTAGGTAGTAAAAGACTTACCCCGCTAAATCTTGAGCATCTTGCTGTTTCAACACTTTGTGGCCATCTTCAGTGACACCACGTTTCCAGTAGCTGCTGATGTAGATGTTCTCTTTCGCGACTTCTTTTTCGTTGCGGAAGTATTGTCTTAGCTCACGCATGCTTTCAAATTCACACGCTGTCCATATTGAAACCTGACCTTCTAACCATTCTGTGTTGCGCACGGTTTGTGAAAGTGACTCTGAGGTTTCATCTTCAATCAACCAGGTTACTTTGATACCTTGAGGGGTCTCAAGTACCTGCTTATCTGCTGCTGAGTTGATCTGAATGATAGCGTGACCAGTTGCTGTTTCTGGGAGCGTTTTTACTTTTGCAGAAAGCGCAGGTAGGGACGTCATGTCTGCAACTAAGAAGAACCAGTCTGACTCTAGGTTAAGCCCCTGAATTAAACCAGGACCAGCCACTGAAATAGTGTCACCCACTTTCGCGTTCATTGCCCACCTTGCAGCAAAGCCACACTGCAAATCTTTAGTGATGTGACGAACGAAATCGACTTCAATCCATTGCTCTACAGGATTGTACTGACGAATGGTGTAGGTACGCATGGTTGGGCGCTCACCTTCGTTTAGCTGGCTTAAATCAGTCGTGCCAAGTGGCGAGAATAAAAGCTTGATGTAGCCGCCGGCACATTCTGTTGGGTATTTACTTAATCCCTCACCGCTAAGCGTTATGCGCTGCATGTTTGGAGTAATTGTTGAGGTTTGAGTAACGGTTAATGTGATAGGGCTAGGCTTGCTCATATAAGGCTCTCTTAGATTTGGATTTCCACATCATAATCCTGAACTAAAAAACACTCAATACTAATAGTTATCATTTACTTTTATTTACACATGTACTACCTAACTTATACGACAGATCCTATTGAGAAACGGATCCTACAAAAAAGAGCCCTTTAGAAAACTAAAGGGCTCTTAGGATTGGTTTGACTCAGCGAACAGAATTAGCTGTTTGCTTGCTCTAGTTCAATCGTTTCTTCAGCGGCTTTCGCAGCTTCTAGCATCTTACGAATAATGAACGATGCTGCCATTGCGATACCTACCATCACGACGGCAAGAACAGTCAGCATTTGGAAGTAATCACCGTAAACCGTTTGCACGATCTCTTGTGTGATCTCTTGACCTTTCTCTAGTGCAATAGACGTTGAGAATACCGCGCCAACAATGCCTGATAGTGCGATAGCAACAGAGAACAAGCTTACTGAGAAGTTTTCAATGTGCTTAGGTGCAACAGACAGGATGAAGGCTACAACCATTGAACCTACAATCACTTCACCGAATGCTAGGAAGAAGTGAATCGCTAGGAAGACTTCTGGGCGGATCAGAACATCGTCACCAACTGTCGTTACTGCCATCGTAAGGATACCGAAAGCGATAGCCGTAAGGATGAAAGAGAAACCGACTTTGGTTGCAGTTGAGAAGTTAATGTTTTTCTTTTCTAGGCTAGAGAAGATACCCGCGATGATAGGACCAGCAACCATACACCATAGTGGGTTCATTGCCATTGAAGCTTCAGGTGCAACAGGGATAAAACCAAATAGATCGCCACGCATTGTGTTGATCGCTACCATTGTCATCGAAGTCATCATCTGACCGTAGTACACGAAGAAACATGTCGTCAGGAATGTGATGATTAAAATAGTGCCCATTTTCAGCATGTCTGATTTCTTCGATTTCAACATCAAAGAAACAAAGTAGACGATTGCTGCACCGCCAATTGCGTATACGATGTTTTGGCCAATATCCATGTTCGAGAACATGAAGAATACCAAGCCAATCATAGCGGCAGAAAGACCAAGGAACGCTGCCCAGTTTTTAGTGCTTACTGGTTTTTGGTCGATTTCAGCACTTGCTTCAACAAGGCCTTTGCGAACAAAGATCATCATCAGAAGCGCAGCACCGGCTAGAACCGCTGAAAGAAGGAAACCACCGTGGAAACCAACAACAAGTACTAGCATTGGGAACAGGTATTGGCCTAACAGAGCACCAATATTGTTTACTGAGTAGTTGATTGGGTAGCAGTTCTCAAAATCTTCTTGAGTTTTGAACGTGCGTTTGTAAAGACTTGGGTAAGAAGGGGACATCAAACCACGTGCATAACTTGCTAACGCAATACCACATAATGCCATCGGAACATTGGTTGCTGCTGCACCAAGTACCAGTAGAACGTAACCACTTGCGAACCCTAGGAAGGCAATGGTTAAAGATCGGTAAGCGCCTAAAAACTTGTCGGCGATAAAGCCACCTGCGATAGCAAATAGCGGTCCGATTGCAGAGAAAGCACCAACAACCATCATGGTGTCGGCTTCATTGTAGTTCAGATCTTCAAGGAAGAAACGAGTCAAGATCACCATGACGCCATAGAACGAAAGTCCGAACATCATTTGGCAGAACATCATTGATTTGTTTAATCTATTCCACATTATTTTATTCTCACGTTTGTATTGATATGTAGTGTAATTACCCGATTATAATATCATTAGTAGTAATACATAAACTGAAACATCTATCCCAAACAGAACTATACTCGATATATCTTTTCTTATGAGTGCATTCATATTTCTCATGAATGAGATTTGCAACGTTAGATTTTGCAAGTGGATGCATGGCGGTATGAAATTTAGCCATCATCATTTGTGGCTAAGTAATGAACTAATAAAGGGAAAGTTAGAGGTAGTCATTCTGTAAGTTATTTTGAGTGAGTATCACTTTCAATTAGCTGTTGGGCTTTAGCCAATAAAAAAGCCAGCTTGGTGGCTGGCTTTGTTGAGATATTGAAAACTAAGTTTACAAGAATGCTGTCTCTATAGAGGCTTTCTCCACTCGTGTTCCTGTCTTTTATTCACAAGGTGGTGCCATGTGGATCACGGCTAGGCCGCCTAGAGAAGTTTCACGGTACTTCTTGTTCATGTCTTTACCTGTTTGATACATGGTCTCGATAACCTTGTCTAACGAGATAAGACACTTGCTGGTACGTTTCAACGCCATGCGCGATGCATTGATGGCTTTCATTGCACCCATTGCGTTACGTTCGATACATGGCACCTGAACAAGGCCACCGATCGGATCGCATGTCATGCCCAGTGAGTGTTCCATCGCGATCTCAGCGGCAATACAAATCTGTTCGTTGCTACCACCACGTAGGGCAGTTAGGCCTGCTGCGGCCATTGATGAAGAAACGCCGACTTCACCCTGACAACCTACCTCTGCGCCAGAAATCGAAGCGTTGGTTTTGTATAAGATGCCGATTGCGCCAGAGACTGCCAAGAAGTCTTTAAGCTGCTTGGTGTCTAGCTCCTTGATGAAACGATGGTAGTACATCAATACCGCAGGAATAACCCCAGCCGCACCGTTGGTCGGTGATGTCACGACCTGACCGCCCGCTGCATTCTCTTCACTCACGGCAAAGGCAAATAGGTTAATCCAATCCATGATCTCCATTGGATCGTTTTCAATCGAGGCATTCGCTTCAAGCTTTTTAAGCAGAGCAGGTGCTCGACGAGTGACTTCTAGGCCGCCATCAAGGATGCCTTCCGTGTCAAAGCCACGCTGCATACACAGAGACATCACCTTCCAAATTTGGTCGGCTTTCTGGTCAATCACATCCATACCTTGGAATGAAACTTCGTTACGTAGAATTAAGCCACCAAGGCTCAGTCCTTGTTGTTCGGATAGTTCAAGCAACTGATCAGCAGAAGAGAAAGGGAACTCAACTTGAGTTTCTGCTTCCTGTTTGCCGTTTTGTAGCTCATCAGCGGTTGCGATAAAGCCACCACCAATCGAGTAGTAGGTTTCCATATCCAGAAGGCTGCCGCTTTCGTTAAAGGCAGAGATAGTCATACCATTTTCATGCAGCGGAAGGTTGGTCTTGTGGAAGAGCAGATCGTTTTCTACATCGAAATAAATTTCATGGTTACCGCTAACCAATAGAGATTTATCTTCAATCGCCTTACGCATTGCTTGGTTAGCACTGGTGATTTTAATGGTGTCGGGGCGGTTACCTAGCAAACCTAACAAGGTCGCTCTGTCTGTGTGGTGACCAATACCCGTCAATGATAACGAGCCGTATAAGTCGATTTGAATACGCTTCACTTGCTTAAGCTGAGCATCAATTTTTTGGGTAAAGTTAAACCCAGCGATCATTGGTCCATTTGTGTGGGAGCTGGATGGTCCAACCCCAATTTTGTAGATATCAAAAATAGACAGCATAGTAACTTCCTGTGAAGACGGTTCGATGGACGAACTCTGTGTAAAATTTGTATTTGGTTAGTTGCACTTCTTTGAGTGAACCTGTTCTGTGGGTGAAACAGTTATGCGATAGAGCGTATTCATTGATTGAAAGGGCTCTTTTATCGACTAGTGCTAACAAGCATAGAGCGATGAAATACAAGAGCGTGCTATGTTTGCTGTAAAGCGACACGTTTATTCTTGTATTACCTAAGATGTCGCTATCAATAGTGAGCATTATTGCGAGCAACATATAAGAATTTCAAAATACTTTTGTTAACAAGTATTGTATACATAATTCACTCCATCTAATCCCCAAAACGAGACTTGAACATAAAATGAGCATTAATCACCTCCTTATTGTGCTGGGTAAGCGACTTAATGAGAATAAATTGACTGATGAAGGAATCAGTCGAGTTGATGCTCTGGTTGAATATCTTGCTGAGCTTTTGGTAGAAGAGTCGAATCAGCAAACTGCGGTTGCATTTTGTGGTGGAGTGACAAAGGGCCAGACAATCTCCGAAGCTGATGCAATGCACGCGTATTTTCGAAATCTGGAAAGTCAATGTGAAGTTCCGTTTATGCTGAGTGCAGTTTTACTAGAACAGCTTTCGACAAATACAGTAGAGAATATTCAAAACCTAGCTTCGGAAATGATTGACAGTGGATTGTTTACTCGTGGGCAGAGTGTACGGGTAACATTCATTTCTAATGACTATCACTTGCAACGTATTTTTGACATCCAGATGTTGATGGACGAGCAAGGTTTGCTTAAGGTTCTAGTCGAGAAGTGTTCTGCACTTGGGGTAGAGCTGCAAATAGATCGTCAGCTAGAGGCTCATGTTGCGGTGCCATATCCTCATCAAAGTACTCAAGGGCAATTGTTTCTATTGATGGATGTACTGACGACCTACCGAGTCTATCTTGAAGGTGTCTCTGCGGGCGCATTTGAGAGAGACTTGGAGTCCATAAGGCGTGAGCCTGAAAGGTTGTCCTTGGAAGCACTGATAGCCGCAAAGGAACTCGTTGGGCGTTCATCTCACTTTGAAATTGTGGACAGTTTACTCCCAATATTGGAGCGCTGTATCCAGCAAACTCCTGTCGATACTGACATAAAAAAAGTCAGGGAATATCTAGCACTGCTAGATACTAACCTGACTTTATTGAACCGTTATTTAGATCCGGAATCGGATCTCACACATCGCTGGTGGCGATAGGTGATTATTTCTTTCTCGTGATGCCAATAACGGCCTTTAAACTCGCAAAGGCAATCAGACAGTAAGCTCGAAGCTTTGTGCCTTCTTCTGCTCACGCGAACGTAATCACCGCCCGTCACATTGGCCAAAAGGCTCATGTGTTGTATTACAGTGATTAACTTTGGGTTTCTGAATCTTGCTCGTGGTGGTTGCGGTAGTATTCCCACTGCTCAATGCGTTCACCGTCTTCGAATACACAGTAAGTTGTACGTTGATCGTTTTCAGTGACAGTATCTAACTCACCATTCTGTTGAACACAGTAAACCGCAGCAGGGTTAGCCACTGATACACGTTGGCCTTCGCTATATTCTGCATAATCGTTCGCACAACCGCCCAATACAACGGCAAATACAGCCATCAAACCAATTTTCTTCATGTTCATCTCCTACGTGATAAATCTAAAAGTGAATACGTTAAGTTCTACAGAACCAGTTTAGAAGCTCTATGAAATGAGTATATTTTAGATTTCAGAAAAGGTTGTCCTAATTTGGTCAAGATATTGAAATAGGTTGATATTTCTTTATGTTTAATAACTTTTTGAGTGCTTGATCAAGCTAACTTGAGTGAAGTGACTATTGAGCTACTTTCGGCTGGTTAGTGGTGTACGCTGGTTATTGCGAATCGAGAGCCATGAACTCACCAAGGCAACATGGAGAAAGCAGGTGTACTTGTGTGGGGATGTGAGCCTCGAATCTATTGATGATTATGATATGATGCCGCCAAATTCAGTAAAGCAGTCAGAATCATGAGACACCTAAAAACAACCATCCATCCTGATATCGATCATCTAGACAATAAAACGGTCTATAAGCGCAACGCTGCCCGTGCCATTGTGTTAGATGGCGAAGACATTCTGATGCTTTATACAGAGCGTTATCACGACTACACCATCCCTGGTGGTGGCTTGGACGAAGGTGAAGATGTCATTGCTGGTATGGTTCGTGAATTGGAAGAAGAGACTGGCGCTAAGAATATCCATAGCATCAAGCCGTTCGGCATTTTTGAAGAATTTCGTCCTTGGTACAAAGATGATGCGGACATAGTGCACATGATTTCTTACTGCTACTCATGCAAGCTCGATAGTGAGCTTGGTGAAACGGCTTACGAAGATTATGAAGTGAAAAACGGGATGAAACCGGTTTGGATGAATATCCATGAAGCGATCGCTCACAACGAGAAGACCATGGCCGAGAGCCCTAAAAAGGGTATGAGTATTGAACGTGAAACCTTTTTGCTGCATTTGATTGCCAAAGAGATGCTTTAGCCTTTATCAATACAAGCCTGTTAAGCTTTTTACTTGCCGCCACTTTTGGCGGCAAACTTGTTTCTAGCGATGCTAAAATGTAATAGCGAAAACTAATTATTAAATATGGTTGATATTGTCAACTATGTGTTTTTGATGTACCTTTACCTCAGCGATGACCCTATTTAGCTAAACTGCTCGGTTAAATCGCTAAATCTCGCTGTGAGCCTGCCCTAAACAAAGAATACTATGAATAAAAGACAGTTTATTGCCCATTACCTGCGCATGAATCGCACCTCTTACTTTTTGGCGATTGTGTTCATTTTTCTCGTCAACTGGTTGCAAGTTGAGATCCCTCGCTATATTCAACTCGCCATAGATTTGATTGATGATGCTTCTCCCAGTGGCCATCAACAACTTCAAAGTTATGTGTGGATGGTAGTTGGCATGTCGGTCGCTATGGTAGTAGTACGTATTCTGTCTCGTATTTACGCGCTTAATCCAGGGCGAATTACAGAGGCTGCACTTAAAAGTACATTGCTCAAAAAGTTAAATCGTTTACCGAATAGTTTTCATGAGCGTTTTGCTTCTGGTCGGCTAATATCCATTATCAATAATGATCTTGGTGGCATACGCTTGTTGTTTGGTGTGGGTTTCCTCCAGTTCTTTAATGCGCTGCTGGCGTTGTCGCTGACACCTCTTTACATGTGGCGCATATCGCCAGAATTAACGCTTTATTCGATTATTCCTATCTCAATCGCTTTTGTGATTTTCCGTGTGGGTTTTAAACGCATGAAAGCACTGCATTTAGAGCACATGAAACGTCTGCAAAACCTGTCTGCTCAGCTAATGAGTTACCTATCTGGGATTGACTTGATTAAGAGCCAGCAGATGTCACCTTGGGTGAAAGCTGAAACTGAAAAACTGAACCAGTTATTGCTTGAATGCCGCCTTAAAATTACACGCATTCAAGTCTTCTTTATGCCGGTACTCGACTACGCCAATGACCTGATGAAAATCATCATTCTTGGGCTTGGTGGCTACATGTTAATGAGACAGGAACTCACACTTGGTGAGATTACCGCCTTTCTGACTTACTCAGTTTTGCTCGCTATGCCATTGATGCAACTTGGCAGAATCGCGACCATTTATCAGCGAGGCATGGTCGGTATCCAAAGTGCACAAACCATTCTTAATGCCAAAGTCCCAGAGCTAGATGAAGATAAGCTGACTGAACTAGATGTTGAATCACTGAAGGGAAAAACGTTTTCTGTTCGCAACCTCAGCTTCAGCTATTCAGGTGAAGAACGCGTGATTCTCGATGACATCAGCTTTGATATTCCAACAGGTAAGAAAGTGGGTGTGTTAGGCGGGATCGGAGCGGGTAAAACGACATTAGTGAACTGCTTAAACCACCACTTGGATGTACCACAAGGTTCTGTTTTCCTTGGTGAAAGAGATGTCACTAGCTTCTCACGCAGTGACTTACGCCGTTACGTGAAAACCGTGACTCAAGACCCTTACCTGTTTTCAGCAACCGTCGAAGACAATATCCGCTTTGGTAGCCTAGATACCGATTTGGCAAAGAGTCAGGTTGATGAAGTGCTAGAGCTCAGCCAGTTGGCTAGTGATGTGACACGTTTTGAACACGGCGATCAAACCTTAGTCGGTGAGAAAGGGATCATGTTGTCAGGTGGTCAGAAGCAGCGCTTAAGTATTGCGCGTGCTTTATTGCAACCCACCGACCTGATCATCATGGATAACGTTCTATCGGCTGTCGACTATGAAACAGAACGTAAGATCTTGGAAGGTTTGTTTAAACGTTTGGAAAATCAATCGGTTCTTGTGGTTTCACACCGCGTTAATGCCCTTGAATATATGGATGAAGTCATCGTGTTGAACGAAGGTAAAGTGATCGCGAAGGGCGACCACGCCACGTTATTGAAAACCTGTGATTACTATTACGATACATGGCAACTACAGCAGAATGAAACGGAGGCAGCAGCATGTTAAAAGGTGTTGATCTCAAATACCTCAAGCACTTTTTTAAGTTTGCTAAGAAATACAAAGGCTCTGCGATTCTGGGCATCGCTATGCTTCCTCTTTCTGTCATCACGAGCTTGTTGTTCCCTTGGCTGATCATTCAAGTGATCGATGTTCACCTGAGTCATGGGGATATGGATGGTCTGCTCGAATACGTCTTCTATCTCGTTGCCGTGCTGGTGGCGAGTTATGTGGTGGATACCACCTATTCGTACAACCTTCGTAAAACTGGGCAATACACGATAACTGACATGCGCTCAGTGTTGTTTGCTCGCGTGCTCAAACTGCCACGCAGCTATTTTGATAACACACCGATTGGCGTAACGCTTTCACGATTAACCAGTGATTTGGAAACCATCGGCGAGACGTTTGTTCAGTCGGTTGTCGGGCTAGTTAAAGACAGCATCAATACCATTGCTCTGTTGGTGATGATGTTCTTCATTGATTGGCAGTTAACGATGATTGTATTGATCATTATGCCGCCAGTGATGTATTTGACGGTGTATGTGAGAAACCGACTTCGTGCTCTCTATAAGGTGACTCGTTCTTCTCTCGCTCGCGGTATTGGCTTTTTACAAGAAGTCTTATTTGGCATGAAAACCGTTCAGATGTACCGAGCGGAAGAGCAAGTCGAGCAACGCTACCAAGGCTATACCGATGAGTTTTTAAGAGCGCAGAAGAAGATCAATAAATACGATGCGATTTTGTTCTCGTTTATCTCTGGCATCACCTCCATCACTATCGCGATTATGATCTGGTATGGCTCTGAGCAAGTGTTAGAAGGGGCGCTCACCTTGGGTGTGCTGATTGCGTTCATCAACACCTTAGAGAAAGTGTTTGTTCCGATTCGTGACTTTACTTCGCAGATCGCTTCGATTCAGAGTTCATTTGCAGCGTTTGACCATATTGAAGAGCTGTTTGTTGAGCCGACTGAAGAAGAAGGGCGCAACCTGTTGTCATCTAACAAGGTTGAGAAGCAGCTTGAACAGTTTGTGAGCCTAGAGTTTAAGAACGTAAGCTTCCGCTACAAAGACGACTCTCCCTACGTTCTAAAGAATGTCTCGTTTGTATTGGATAAAGGGCATCAAATCGCGCTTGTGGGTTCGACGGGCTCGGGCAAGTCGACGATTCTGCGTCTGATCTCTAAAGCCTACCAAGACTATGAAGGCAGCATTTTGTTGAATGGAATAGAGCTGTCACAGATCTCAAGTGAAGACTCTGCTCATTTGTTCTCAATGATGATGCAAGACGTGCACTTATTTGAAGAGACCATCCAATTCAATATCGCGCTGGGCAAAACGCATCTATCTAGAACTGAGGTTGAACAGGCGGCGCGCTATGTTTATGCCGATAAGTTTATTGAACAATTGCCACAAGGTTATGACTTCCACTTGGAAAAGAACGGCTCTAACTTGTCTGTAGGGCAAACGCAGCTTATCTCGTTCGCTCGAGCGGTTGCACAGGGTGGTCAATTGATGATGCTTGATGAGGCGACCAGTTCGGTAGATTCAATCACTGAAGACCTGATTCAAAAAGCAATGCAGCGCCTTTTCAAGGAAAAAACCGTGATTGCGATTGCACACCGTTTGAGTACCGTTCGTCACTCAGATACGATTTTGGTGTTGGAAAAGGGTGAAATTGTTGAGCAAGGTAATCATCAACAGCTGGTGGCACACAATGGTATTTATGCTGGCTTGTTACAAGAATCGATTGTAGAAACGGGCGATTCTCAAGTAACGGTTGCCTGATCACCTCAAATCAGGTTTACCGTTATCGATACTATGAATTGGTGTTGCTTATGTTTCACCAATTTCTATTCTTTTCTAGTATTCCCAGTAGCTTAGGGAAAATAAAACATATTTTACGATTATTAATATGTTATGATCTCCCTACTACTAAAGGGGTGTCTTAGGGCATCGGGATGTATGCAAGCAAAAAGAACCGGCTTGTGTCAGTCACTTTCTGGCGAATATGGAATCGAAAATGTTGTTGGAAGAAGTTGTAGAAATTATCGAATTAACCGACTCAGACCATTTATCTCAAGCAATGGAACTGTTTAACGAGCATGGTTTTGTTGATGCTGAGTCTTTACCTTTTATGAATGTTGTTTTTGAAACAGCACCAGATCAACTTGCGAAGAAGCTGTCGCAGATTGGTTTTAAAGGTTTAGTGCAAGTCGAAAAGAATGAAGATGCATCAGGCTTCACCATTATTGATGCTGACCGTGTTCTGCTAAAAGATTCTGCTTAGTCGAAAGGCTCTGCTTAGCTGCAAGATTCTTCTTAATAACAAGAATAAGATTCAGCTTAGTGAAAAGACTCTATCCAGTTCAGTAACACCCGTTATGATTATTTGAGGTTAACACAGTGACAACAGCAACCGTTTCATCAACAGAACAACATATTTCCAACGAACATGCACTTTTAGGTGCATCGTTATTAGCGTCTCAAAAAGTTGAGTTGGCTCTGTTCAGTGTGATCTCTAAATTAGCTAAAGCCCTATCAAAAGAGCAGCAACAGTCATTAGGTTTGGATTTGGATACCTTTTTAAGGGAGAAGCCAAGTGAACAAGCCTCGACTCTGAGCCGCTACGAAAATACGTTTGGTGAACAACTTCCTTTGAAGGCTAATGAACTCAACGATTTTATTTATCATCGAAACTTGGTCACTCGTGGCTTTTGGCGTGTGACTGGTGCTGATGTTAAAGGCGGTGAGAAACTTGCTAACCCAGAGCTTTATTTAAAAGAGTTCTTGGCTAAATGTGAATACTGGCAAGTGATGATTGATACTCAAACCAAGTAATCAAATTGAAATAAGAAAGCCATAGCGAACATGCTATGGCTTTTTTGTTGTTTGTGCAAATTGTCTTGAATTCTTTGAATCTAGAGCATCATCTTCAATACATAGTTCCTAGAGACAAAGTGATGTTTAAGTGCGGCACTGATATGCAGCACAATTAAACAGGCTAGGGCAATACAACTGGCACGATGTAAATAGAAAAAGAAGCCGTTGATTGCAGAGTCGGTAATTAGATTATTTACGCTCACTAACCAAAATAAAGAGTACGGTTCTTTTAGCATTAAGTAGCCGGTGCTGAAAACCATAAACATCACAAGATACATCAAAGAGTGTGCAAGCTTGGCAACGCATTTTTGCCCTTCAGGCACAGAGGTTGGCATGCTTGGCGACGAGCGAAAGTGGCTCCAGATATAACGAACCACAAGCAGTGGCGTCGCAACGGTCGCCAATGACATGTTGAGCACTGACAGAAAAGAAAACAGCTCTGGATGACTGGTGACATAGTGCATCACATACCCTGCGATCGTTGCATAGATGATTACAGAAGCCATTACCCAGTGCAGTACACGGCTTACTAAATCGTATCGTGGATTATTCAAATTAACCTCGTTCTGATCGTTATTAATATAAGATTCATCTCGATGCAATAAACCATTTTTCGGTATATTCGCATCGCGAATTAATCATATAGAACAGTATTACGCGGTATTTTTATAATTTAGAAATTAATGATGTTGCTTCAGGTGTTTTATAATTATCAATGATGTTTTAGAGTGTTAATTCCAATATGGACATAGCAAACTTGTCGACTTCCTAGCTTGTATGCCTATTACGAGATACAGTTAGTCTAAATATAAACATATAAGGAATGTATAATGCTTCGAATCTTATTGGTTGCAGTTATCTCGGTGTTCAGCACGATGAGTTTTGCAAGCGAAGATGTTAAGTACTCGGAACAAGAGTATTTGGATAGACCGCTGATGGAACGCTATATCTTGGATGAGTTGAAGCAGCTTCGAATGGAACAGCAGGATCTTGAAAGACGCTTGACCATTCAGATGACTGACCGGGAACTGACTGTGGCAGACAAGTCTCTGAATTACGCCAATGTAACCGTAACCTACTTCTTCTACATTATTGCTGGTGTGGCCTCTCTTATCGCGCTGGTGGGTTGGCAATCCATCAAAGAGCTTAAACACACAACTCAAGACATGGCTGATAAGCGACTTAATTCTATCGCTCAAGACTATGAGAAGAAGTTTAATGTTCTTGAACGGGATCTTAAGCGCAAGACCAGAATCATTTCCGACAACAACCGCGAAATTGAAATTATCAATGAGATTCATAACCTATGGTTGAGAGCACAGAACGCACAAACGGCAGAGCAAAAAATTGAAATCTACGATGAAATACTGAAGGTTCGTCCTGGAGATTTAGAAGCACTTACTGCCAAAGCTGACGCTGCTATGGATATACAGGAATACCACTGGGCAATGAGTCTTTGTAACCGTGTATTAGAAGTCGATGACCAAAATGCTCATGCCTTGTATCAACGTGCTTGCGCCTATGCTCGATTAGGGGCAGAAGGTCAAGCTATCGATGACTTAGAGCGCGCTATTGAAGCCAGTGGGTCCATGAGAGAGCTGCTAACTGAAGAGCCGGACTTTGAGATGCTGCGAGGCTTAGAACGCTTCGAAGTACTTCGTGAAGAGTAATATGAGGTAAAGATCCGTGTTAACTAAGGTGGTGGGCTTTGCATGCTCACCATACTTTCACACCTATCGCGCTATGGTTTCTTACATTTCATTTATTTTTTTGATTTAATTGTTATGTTATAACACTTTCTAAGTTCCTCGTTATAACCGCTAAGTATTTTATGAAGTTCCTCCGTATTGGTCTGATCGTTACTGCGATCAGCGCATTTTCCCTTGCTGCTTTGCTCTCTTTTCACTCCAAACCAGCACCAGAAATCTCTATCAAAATAACACCTTACCAAGGTTCTCAACCTAATGATAAGGAAGTCATCGACTCGCAAGCGACTCCCAACTCTTTGGTTAAGGTCCATTATTTTGTGAAAGTTGGCGATACCCTCAGTAACATATTCGAGTCATGGAATCTGCCTTATGAAACGGTTCATAAGATCATGGAAGCGGATCTTGAATCTTTGAAACTCGATACGATAAAACCTGGTGACCACTTAGAGCTGCTTGTCGATGGTGAGTCCAAACAGCTCGTAGAGTTGGTCTTTCACGAAAGTCTGGTTGAGCAAGCAGCCTTTACTCGAAACGATGATGGTAGCTTCACCTATAAATTCCACGAGATCCCAGGCGAATGGAAAGAAAAACTCTATGCGGGTAGTGTTCACGGTAGCTTTTCAACGTCAGCCTACAAAGCGGGGTTAACTACTAACCAGATAGCCAATATCACTCGAACGTTAAGAGACAAGATTAACTTCTCAAAGCAGTTAAGAGCGGGCGATGAGTTTAATGTGTTGGTCAATGAGCAATACACAGGCGACCATCTAACAGGAAAAACGGAGATCCAAGGCATATCGATTACGTTACGAGGTAAGGAAGTGGCCGCGTTTCTTGCTCCAGATGGACGCTTCTACGACAGAGAGGGTAACAGCCTTGAGCAAGCGTTCAATCGCTACCCAATAGACAAACAATTCCGAAGAATTACTTCGCCATTTAACCCGTACCGTAAGCACCCAGTGACCGGACGTATATCTCCGCATAATGGTACTGACTTCGCAACACCCGTAGGGTCGCCAGTTTATTCAACCGGTGACGGTAGAGTTATTGCTATTCGTAACCACCCGTATGCGGGGAAATACATAGTGATTGAACATAACAGTGTTTACAAAACTCGCTATCTGCATTTGAGCCGATTCTTGGTTAAGAAGGGGCAACAGGTTAAGCGTGGGCAGAAGATTGCGTTGTCTGGCACGACTGGTCGCGTAACCGGGCCGCATTTGCATTTTGAAGTACTGGTGCGTGGAAGGGCTGTGGATTCAATGAAAGCGAACTTACCTTTAGCGAGTTCTATCTTACCTGAAAATAAAGGTGCATTCTTGGCGAGAGTTGCCTCGTTTGATGACATGCTCTCCGGGCAAAAGGTTGCACGAGTAACATCTAGCTAAGTATCAGCTTATAACCGTTCTAACCCTCTGGCGGCTAATCATCAAAGGGTTGGAACGAGTTTTCATTAGGCTGCCTGATTGCTCAATAGCTTAAGTGCTCAACATCTTATGTGCCCAAGTGTTGAGAGATTAAGTGATTAAGTGACTAATTGACCAAGCGATTAAGCGATTAAGCGACGACAACCGCCGTGCCGCTGGCTGATACCATCAACATGCCATTACCCGTTCCTAATACTTCATAATCGATATCGACACCCACCACTGCGTTGGCACCTGCTTCAATCGCTTTTTGCTCCAACTCTTTGAATGCGTAGTTGCGTGCTTTTTCTAATTCTTTCTCGTAGGTGCCAGAACGTCCACCCACAAAGTCACGAATTCCTGAAAACATATCTTTGAAAACGTTCACCCCTAGAATGGCTTCTCCGGCGATAACCCCTTTGTAATCGACAATGCGTTTGCCTTCAACAGATTGAGTGGTGGTAATAATCATAATGGCCTCTTGTAAGCTTGCTGAGTTGTTACTCGCTGTATGGATTGATAGTTTGGTCTTGTTCTTGAATGTCATCGTTCAGTGTTGTCTCTGAGCGTGTGAATTCATACCTCAACCATGTTCTCAGTTTTAGCACACTTTCTTGTTTTAATTTGTTTTTTGGGCAAACAAAATAGAAATCTTGGTGTGGGTTCGCGACGGGTTCGCCAAGCTCTACTAGCATCCCATGGCTGATGTCATCTTTCACAAACAAGCGATGCGTTACCAACACACCTAATGAACGAATTGCAGCTTGCACGGCTTGAATCGAGATATCGAACGTCAAGTTACTGTGGAATGTGGGCATTAGTATTTGGTAATGATCACACCACACCTGCCAGTCATGCTGTCGCCTTGGGTTAAAGGCACCAATGGTTGGGTTTTGTTTCACAAGTTGTTCAACGCTCAACCCCATTTGGTTTTTCAATAGAGCAGGGCTGCACACCAAGACTAGTTCATCGTCACCGAGCTTTTCGCTGTAATATTGTTCCCACTCGTTTGGCTTGCCGTGTACGAGGGCAATATCGACACCTTCTTGTTCGATATCGAAAGGGCCGGTTAATGTCGAAATACGGATATCAAGTGAGGGAGCAAATGCTTGGAATTCGGGGACTCGAGGGATCCACCAGTGCATCGCGAGTGAGTTCACCATGTTGAGAGTGATACGGTGATCGTTAGGCGTTCTGGCAAGCTCTTCGGTGGCTTCTATCACCTGTTCCAGTGCTGGCGCGACTTTACGATAATATCGCTTACCTGCGGAATTTAGAACAACACGACGGCCGACACGTTGGAACAGCGGCTTATTGACCAGTTGCTCCAATGATTTGATGGCTTGGCTTACTGCAGAATGACTGACATACAACACTCGAGCAGCGTCGGTCATGCTGCCAGTCTCAGCAACAGCAATGAAAGCATAAACGGATTTAAGCGGAACGAGTTTTTTCATTGGTAAGTTTTCCTTACAGTTATAGTTAATATTACTCGCTATTTTTCATTACGTCACGCCTCTAAAATAGATGTCATAGGAGGTGATAATTATGTCTGATATTACCAAGGCGACGACTTTCATGTTGTTGTCGACGTTCAGTTTGTCTTTAAGTGGCTTGATGGCCAAGTATCTATCTGAAGTGATGCCCACTTCGTTACTCAGTTTTGTGCGTTTTTTGTTACCCAGTCTGTTTTTATTTCTTTTCCTGACCTTTTACAAAATCAGCAAGCCGACACGAGAAATGTGGAAACCTTTGGTGATGCGGGCGATCTTTATGGTGGCGTGTCAGTGGTGTTTCCTTACTTCACTGCAAACCTTAACGCTTGTTGAAGGGGTTGTGTTGTTCAGTACGGGGCCTCTGTTTATTCCATTGTTAGAAAAGTTAATATTTAGAACCAAGATTCATACAACGACGATAGTGTGTTTAGCTACCACCTTTGTTGGCGTAGTGATGATGGCGGGGGATTGGTCGCAGTTTGAGTTGGGTTCGGAGTTCTTTAGACCTGCGCTTCTGCTTGGGCTTCTCGCGGGGGTATTTAATTCTGGCTCGCAAGTGAGTTTGTACCGAGCGTCTAAAACCAGCCTGACTCCGGCAGAGCTTAACGCGTGGACCTTTTTAGTTGCGGTAATTATTGTGATACCAATGGTGGTGTTTACTTCTATTTCTGCGGTGCCTGATGTACTTGAAAGTGCAGAGAAAGGAACCTTGTCGGCGTTGCTGTCTTTTGACGATTTACGCTGGATTGTTCTCGGATCACTTGGTCTTGCACTGTTTACCATCAATACCCAAATCTTCCGTTCCAAGGCGTATAAGCTTGCAGACAGTGGCTCCCAGTTGGCACCTCTGATTTTTACTAACATGCTGTTTAGCGCGCTTTGGCAGGGCTTGTTCTTTGATGATGTGTTTTCTACACAGCAGATGATTGGCATTAACCTGATTGTCGTGGCGAGCATCACCAATACATTGCTGGCAAAAAGACACAGCAAGGCGAAAGCCAAACAAAAACCGCACACCACAGTGGCTGTAGCGACTGTAGTGGACGTTGCGGTATTGGACTCGGCAGCTAAAAGCTAACCATTGAGTTATGGCTTATCCTCTGAATGGTTAATTTAAAACTTAGAACAATGAGCGTATGTATTCTTTTACTCGGTCGATGTGTTCGTGCGGGTCAATCTCGCAGCGTTGGTTCATTTCTAGGAATCGCTCAGCGTATTTATCGTAGATTTTGTTTTCCAAAAACAGTAAATACAACTTGGGATCGATATGACCGCTGGTGGCCATGTCGGTCATGATGTTGAGTGATTCGCTTAAGAGTTTACCTTTCTTATAAGGGCGATCACTAGAGGTGAGCGCTTCAAAGACATCAGCAATTGCCATTGCTCTGGACGGCAGAGGTAACTGGTCTTCGTTTAAGCCTCTTGGGTATCCCTTACCGTCGATACGTTCGTGGTGTCCGCTGGCGATATCCGGAATGTTTTGAAGGTAAGGCGGGTAAGGCAACTTGTTGAGCATGGTGAAGGTTTGGATAATATGATCGTTGATCATGAAACGTTCTTCATCGTTTAGCGTACCACGGCGTACTTTCAAATTGTGCAGTTCACCTTGGTTGTATTTAACTTCTCCGGGCTTAAGTACAAACGCTTCTTGCCATACATCGGCAGGGTTAAAGCCATTGTCCCAAGGTATTTTATGCTCCGGTTTGTCTGCAAGCAGAGGCTCCATGACAGGCAAACCCTTTTCCTGACTTGTTGGCTCAGTTCTCTCTTTCTCAACCGACTCTTTTTGGGTATTAAATCTCTCTTTTTCAGACCAAGACAAACCCAATTGATCATCCAGTGTACGTTTCCATTGGCGTTTGGCTATTTGATCTAAGCGTTCTAGCTGCTCTTCCGTCATAGATTCGCCGCCAAGATTACACTCAGCAACGAAGGCAAACTCCTCATCCAGTTCAGACAGGCTTTGTTCGAGTATTTTGAGTTGTTCTTCTTGTAGTGCACCGTTCGCCATCGCTTTCCAGTAATCGGTTTCCGCTTGCTGTTTCAACAACTCAAAACGCATTCGCACTTCGTGGATTCGGTCGTAAATGGTTTCCAGTTTTGTTGCCTTATCTACCACATATTCAGGCGTGGTCACCTTGCCGCAGTCATGAAGCCAAGCGGCGAGCATCAACTCTTCCCACTGTTTACTGTCCAATGAGAATTGCGGGTAATAGCGGTCATCATCTATGGTTGCTTGAGTTAGCCATTTGGTGAGCTCAGGCACTCGTTGGCAATGCCCGCCCGTATAAGGTGACTTGGTATCAATCGCCGATGCAATCAGCTCAATAAAGGCATTAAGCATGTCTTTTTGTTGCTGCATTTGGTCGATGTTGTCTTTCGCTATTTCCGCAAAGCTGAGCAACTCTCTTAAAAAGGCGTGCTTGTCTGCCTGCATCTTGGTAATTGGTCTCTCATAGCCAATTGCCACAATCCCTACCAACAGTTTCTCTCGGTTTAATAGTGGAAATAGGTACAGGTCTGAATTGAAGATCGAATCTTGGTAATAGTTGAGAACATTGTCTTCTCTGTTCAAATGGATCGTCTCACCAGATTTAAGCTGACACAGCAACCAAGGCGTGTGTTTGATGAAGTCATTGATGTCGGCCTTAAAAGGAAGAATGGCAAGGTTGGCTGCCGTATCAAACACGTCTTTCTCTTTGGATTGAGTGAAAAGGACAATAGTTTCTGCTTTGGTAATTAAATAGCTTTGATGAGCAATGTTCTTGGCTAAGATCGAAAACTCCTGATTCCCGGCGGTGTCTCGAAGTAGGGTAATCAGATCATGAAGCGTGTGTTCCATTAGCTCAATCGAGTGGGCGAGGTTAGCCACTTCTTGAATCATGCTTTTGGGATAATGAGTACGCCTGAAGTCGAACCGAGCGATGTTGTCGGTGAGTTGCATCAGCGTATTGAGCGGCTGAGACAGTCGATTAGCAACAAACCATACGATAGCGAAGCAGATGAACAACATCCCAATCGCGACCGCAACTTGCTTGTCTCGCATCGAGATAAGATCAGCGAGCAGCTCATTGTGTGGCGTCGCTTCTGCCAAGTATAAGGTGACATTTTGAGTCAGTTGAACCGGCGTTAGCGTTAGTGCCCAAGTGTTTAAGTTGTACTCAACGTTTTTTAGATTGAGGTTAAACTTCTCTTCATCAGAGATAAGCGGCGCAATAACGGACGCTTTCAATGCTTCCATCTGTTCACGTTTGGGCACATTAAAGAAGCTTTGGTCTTGCTCACTGCCAGAGAGATTCCCCGTCGTTTGGTTGTTCGTTTGCTCAGTTTTACTTGTGTCATCAGATTGGGAGTCAGGCTTGGGTACTGATAGCTCAAGTTGATGCTGACCGAGAAGATTAAAATGTTGATCGAACAAGGCGAGTCGGGTTTGCGGAGAATAAGCTAATTCACTGATCTGAGAAGAGAGGGAACTCAACGTAAAGTCGGCACCAACCACATGCTTGCCATCGGCAGAACGCCTAGAGAGCGTAATACCATTGGTTTGCAGGAAATAGAACAGATAGGGTTCAGAGAGTTGTATTGAGCCATCAGGCTTTGCGTTACGAAACCAAGGACGAGTGGTGGGGTTGAACTTACTCTCTGCTTGTCGAGTACTGATCACTTGATGTGCGCCATCAAGATAGGTAATAAAGTTTTCACCGTCTAGATTGGTGCTGCTGACCATCATGGTCGCTTTAGCGGGCGCGCTGTTTTCGGCTCTCTGTTTATTGGTGCTTAATGGACGAAAGATTCTGAAGTCACCATCTTCAGAACCATAAAATAGAGCGACCAAATTGGTGTTTTGCTTGAAGATGATATCGACCGAAGCAAGCCAAGAGTCTTTTTCGACAGCGGAAGCTTGATGAGCAACAAACGGGCTCACCGCCATCACATTTAAGGTTGTGATAACAGGGGCAATGGCTTGTTTAAATACTGATTCCAGTTTGTCGCGGTGCTCATTACTGATCTCGCGCACTGTGCCTAGCAGCAGCTCTTGGGAGTGCCGATAACTAATCGAAATCAATACCGCACCGACAAGTGTTGTCAAAATTAGAAAAAGGCTAGTGATGTGGATACTCAGCGGATATCGTCTTCTTCTCATCTAACACTCCAGTTTGTAGGCTGGTTTAAGTATTGACGAACTTGGGTAGGTTGCAAAAAATTGGCGCAATTACCGAGTGTGTGCGGTTCGACTTAGATAAGACCAAGCGCTGGCTGGCTCTGGTTAGCCACGTATTCCCGTGTCGTGTAAATGAACCAGTAATAAACCTTTATGTTTGGGTGCTAATTGTCACTTTCAGCTGATAAACTGGCCGAATTGTTGCCATTAGGCATTCATTTTCTGAAGTATTCTTTTCCTGAAAGAGATTCAGAGTTACTTTCTGAAAAACGTATTTTGACCGAGCGAAGAGGGCATTGATTCATGGAACTCAAAGTAGATACTCACACCCACACATACGCAAGTGGTCATGCTTACAGCACATTGATCGAAAACGCCAAGTCGGCAAAGCAAAATGGTTTAGCCATGTTTTGTACTACTGATCATTCAGAATCAATGCCGGGCGCGCCACACTATTGGTTCTTCAGCAATCAGCGTGTGCTCCCTCGTTTTATTGAAGATGTCGCAATTATTCGAGGTGTTGAGTCAAACATCATGAACACACAGGGTGAAATCGACATTCATCCGAGTGTGGATAAGAACTTGGATTGGGTGATCGCGAGTTTTCATGAGCCAGTATTTCGCCCATCGGATGTCGCTACCCATACAGAAGCATTGTTGAATGTGATTAAGGGCGGTCGAATTGATGCGCTTGGTCACTTAGGCAATCCTAATTTTGATTTCGATTTCGAAGCCGTTATTCAATGTGCGGTTGAGAACAACGTGGCGATTGAGATCAACAACACCACACTCAAAGGCAATAGCCGAGTTGGCAGTGTTGACCGCTGCTATGAGATTGCAAGAATAGCGAAAGCGAAGGGTGCATTTATTACAACAGGCAGCGATGCGCATTTCTGTTTAGATGTCGGTGGCTTAGACTTAGTCGCAGCATTGTTAGATGAAGTGGGCGTAGATTCGAGTAAAGTGATTACCCATTCGCCAAAGCAGTTCCTAGCCTTTTTGGCCTTGCGCGGTCGTAATGAAATCCCAGAATATTCAGATCTTGTTTAAGAGAATGTCGGCGGGTTTGCATTTCGACACAATCAATTTTTGTGCCTGAAAGATTTTTGTATACACTAGCCGAAAATAATAAAGTCGAAGTGCCACAGTAATGACGGCTCTAACTTCAAAGACACCGCTTCACTTGGAGAAACAATGAAAACTCGCTCAATCCTTTTATCTGGCTTAATCGCTGCTTCAGTATTGTCTGGCAACGCATTTGCTAATGTAGACCTTAAGAAAAACATGCAAGAAATGAAGCTTGCGTTCAAACAAGCGGCAGAAGCTCAAAGCATTGAAGAGATGCAAAAGCCTATCGTTCGTTTAGATACGCTAGTGGCAGAGCTGAAAACGGGTGTTTACCCAGTCGAGAAAGAAGACAACTTCATGGAAGGCTTCAAAAAGATCAGTGCATCACTGGATAGCATTGAGCAGAAGCTAGACCAAGGTGACTTAGCGTCGGCACAGCAAGAACTTCGTACTATTGATGGCCTTCGTGAAGAGTACCATGAGAAGCGTAACCCAAGCATCTGGAGCAAGATCTTCGGTTAATTCGTTAATCATGAACGTTTGCTAGATAGGTAACAAAGAGCAAACCTCAAGATTCGATTTCTAAAACGCCGCCTTACATTACCCTCTTTCGAGGAAGGTGTAAGGCGGCGTTTTTATTGTCTCTTTTATCGAAAGCCTGCTGCAAAGAGATGAGTATTACTTTGTTAGCTTTAGTGTTGTAACCAGTATTTAACGAAAAAGAGTGTGCGTTAGCTTCAATTTTTTAACTTGCTGTTAATCTTTACGTTTACCTATATTCCAAGTCCCTCATAATAAGGGAAATTTATAAAGACTTGGAATAATGCGCCGAACCTCGTTCAACTTCTTCATGTTACTTGCAACAGCATTAAGCTGGGCGCTAGTGACATTAATGCCTGTTATCAATGCTCATGGTAATAGTGCGGGAGTATGGGCGTCGTTATGTACGGTCAATGGCTTTGAATTGGTTCAAATCGAAGAAGGCGAACCTAATACTCATAAAGGAAAGCCGTGTCCGTTTAGCCATTTTTCCACGTTTCACCAAGATGAACTTCCCACTACACTACTGACAACTCGACTGAGTTCTATTGTCTCCGACAGCTACGCTTTTTTGGCTCTAAGCGAACGCTACACGAGGCAAGCCCCGCGCGGCCCTCCCTTTGTTATTGCTTAAACCTAACCCATTAAAATAATTAAAAAATAAAGTATTAAGTAAAGTTAAACATGCTCAGATTACTTTATGATTTTTCAGAAGGTATGTTTGCGTGTGTCAAAGGAAATTATAATGTTGAGAAATGAATCTCAAACCCCTGCGAAAGCACAAGCAACTTCGCAGTCTAAAAGCAGTGCAACAACCGGTTCGGAAACCAATATAAAAAGCAAAGACCGCAATAAAACCCTCTATTTCCTCACATGGCGCTGGCACTTCTATGCTGGGCTATTTGTTATCCCGTTTATGTTAATGCTGAGCATTACAGGTTTGGTGATGCTGTTTGATGATGAAATCGAATTGACTTTCCACCACGAAGCCCTAGAGATTGTTGCATCGGGCGAGCCGATTAAAGTGTCACAACAGTTAGCTGCAGTACAACTTCAATACCCACAAGGTTCGGTTACCCAGTTTGTTCCGAGCAAAGCTCCTGATCTGGCTAACCGCTTTTCGGTAGCACTTGTAGACGGCACATCGGTCTTCGCCACGGTAAATCAATATACGGGCGAAGTGGTCGGAGAGATTCCGCGTAGCGACAGCCTGTACCAACTCGCGAATGACATTCACGGCACTTTGTTGATTGGTGATTGGGGTGATTATCTAATTGAAGTCGCAATAAGCTTGTCTATTCTGTTGCTCATCAGTGGTATTTACTTATGGTTACCTAGAGATAACGCGAGCCGCGCTGGTTTTCTTAAGCTTCGATTTGGTTCAGGAACGCGTATTTTAATGCGTGATCTGCATGCGAACATTGGAGGTGTGTTATCGCTCGTTCTGTTGTTGTTTATTCTGTCTGGATTGGCATGGACAGGTTTTTGGGGCGGTAAGCTTGTTCAAGCATGGAGCACTTTCCCTGCTCAAATGTGGGACGATATTCCGTTGTCTGATAAGACGCACGCTTCCCTCAACCATGGCTCAGAAGAAGAGCTACCTTGGAACTTGGAGCAAACACTATTGCCTTTGTCTCAAGATAAGCCAGCAGAACACGTTCATCATGTGGAAGAGGCGACGGAACCTCATGATCACTCTAAGATGGGTGAAGATCACTCTCAACATGTGTTGTCAGCAAGCAACTTCGACATTGATGACGTTACTGAAAAAGCATACTCACTTGGCTTTACACGATACAAGGTGAATTTCCCGCGTTCAGAAACGGGTGTTTACACGGTCACAGCCAACACTATGGGCGGTGACATCATTGATCCAACGCAGGACCGTACTACGCACCTCGACCAATACTCAGGTCGTATTCTGGGTGAGGTGACATGGCAAGATTATAACTTCATTGCCAAAACGTTAGCGGTAGGTATTTCATTGCATCAAGGTGACATCAGCATCATTAACAAGCTTCTAAATGCTTTGTTTTGTTTGGCGTTCATTGTTGTGTCCGTGACTGGCGGTGTGATGTGGTGGATACGTAGACCTTCAGGTCAAAGAAAGCTTGGCACGCCACCGAAGTTTGGCGATGCAGGGCTTTGGAAGACAGGTTTAGTGATCGTGATAGTTATTTCAGTACTGTTTCCACTGGCGGGAGCGACGATCGTGACAGCAATGCTGCTGGATTGGTTACTATTTTCACGCGTTGAGAAATTCAAGACGGCATTGAGTTAATTGATATACAAACTGACCTCCTTTTTGAGGAGGTCAGTTTCATTATTCAGATGACATGCTCTGTTTATTAAGAAGACGTTAGACTTGTACAGCTCTATATTTGATAAAGCTCTAGATTTCATAAAGCTCTAACGGAAGCCCGTCAGGATCGGCAAAAAAAGTAAATGCTTTACCTGTAAATTCATCAATTCGGATCTGTTCGACTTCGATTCTTTGTTCTTCCAAATAGCTTTTGATTTGTTGAACGTCATCAACACAAAAAGCTAAGTGTCTTAGCCCTTGAGCTTCAGGAAAGCTAGGCCTTTCTGGCGCGTTAGGGAAGCTGAATAGTTCTATTTGAGCACCATTAGGTAGCGCTAAATCAAGTTTGTACGACTGGCGAGCCTCACGATAGTTTTCGGCAATTATCTCAAGTTTCAAAATCTCAGTGTAAAAGTGTTTCGACGCGTCGTAGTTTGAACAGATTATGGCCGCGTGGTGTATTCCTTTCAGCATCAGTTTATTTCTCCTGCCAACTTGTCACCTAAGTGCTTCATGGCGTAATCAATGAATACACGCAGTCGTGCGGGCATATACTTGGTTTGAGCAAATTGCATCGCGATAGCACCATGGTAGTTACTCTTGATGGTCCAATCTTCCAACACTTGTACCACGGAGCCTTCAGCCAACGCATCTTGAATCACGAAGTCATGGAAAATACCGACGCCTAGACCTTCTTTCACACCTTTCAGTCGCATCTGCGAGTGGTTAACTGCGTAACGTCCACTGACGGGTACTGTGTGAAATTCATCATCTTTAAGAAAATCCCAAATGTGATCTTTGTCTGTCTCTGCAAGATACAAACAGTCGTGTTCAGACAGCTCGGTAGGGTGGTGAGGAATCCCCTTGGCATCTAAATAGTCAGGGCTTGCACACAACACGAGGTTTGTTTTTCCTAACTCTTTCAATACTAAGCTTTCGTCGGGCTTATCAGTCAGGCGGAAAGCAATGTCGATGCCTTGACGTAAAATATCGATGTCGCCGTCAGCCGCTCTCAATTTAAGTTGGATTTCTGGATACTGATTTAAGAATGGAACAACGAAAGGCTGCAATACCGAATTCAAGAAGGCTTCAGGCGCCGCTACCGTTATCGAGCCTGCAGGTTCGGTATGGTCGGAGGTAGACAGTTCAACGGCTTGTTGCGCTGCGTTGATCATCACCACACTCTGATCATAAACCAATTGACCCGCTTGCGTAATGATAAGGGTACGAGTGGTACGCTCAAACAGTTTCACCGATAGCGCTTTTTCCAAGCGGGTGATGAGCTTACTCAAGGCTGATGGTGTCACGCCTAACTGTTTTGCTGCAGCCGTAAAACTACCTTCGTTAACCACCAAAATGAACGAGGCGAGATCCGGAAGCAGGGCGATGAGTTTTGGGTTAATCATAAGTATCCAGTTAAGCTAGTTTCAACGATGAACTTAATGGTAATTGTGAGCGATTTACTTTGATTTGTGAATCAATTTCATTAATTGATTGACGTGATTGCTCTGATAGGTTGTTGTGTTTGAAGCTCATCTGTATAGCGGCGTTGCTGCTGCGCATTCTGAGATGAAAAATTGAGATTTGATATGAAAGCGAAATTAGACGGAAATTATAGCTAATTTGGCGTTTAAAAAAGCAGGTGAAGGGCGTTAATGTGCCCTATGTCACTGGGATGAACTATTATTAGTGCCTGTGATTCATTAATGTTTTTCCAACTAAAGGGATAATCGGAACGGGGATGTTCAACTAGAATATAGGCATAAGTTTTACAGTGTAAATGATCGTGTTGAGATCGTTTACATCCCTACATAAAGCGGCGCGCGATGCTGCTAAATTATAACTAGGAAGGAATGAGACAATGTCTTCTGCATTTTACCAACAGATTCAAACTCAAATCGAAGAAGTTAAAGAAGAAGGTCTTTACAAGTCTGAGCGCATTATTACTTCTGCACAAAAAGCAGCGGTTTCTATCTCGACTGGTGAAGAAGTACTAAACTTCTGTGCAAACAACTACTTAGGTCTTGCTAACCACCCAGCTCTTATCGAAGCAGCTAAAGATGGTATGGATCAGCACGGTTTTGGTATGGCTTCAGTACGTTTCATCTGTGGTACTCAAGATTCTCACAAAGAACTAGAGCAAAAGCTTTCTACGTTCCTAGGTAAAGAAGACACTATCCTTTACACATCTTGTTTTGATGCAAACGCTGGTTTGTTCGAAACAATTCTAGGTAAAGAAGACGCAATCATCTCTGACGCACTAAACCACGCATCTATCATCGATGGCGTTCGTCTGTGTAAAGCAATGCGTTTCCGTTACTCGAACAACAACATGGAAGAGCTAGAGCAGCAACTTATCGCTGCTAAAGAAGCTGGCGCTCGTCACACACTAATCGTAACTGACGGTGTGTTCTCAATGGACGGCGTAGTGGCTAACCTTCCTGCTATCTGTGACCTTGCAGACAAGTACGATGCACTAGTAATGGTTGATGACTCTCACGCAGTGGGCTTCATGGGCGAAAACGGAGCGGGTACTCACGAGTTCCACAACGTTGTAGACCGTATCGATATCATCACTGGTACTCTTGGTAAAGCAATGGGTGGCGCTTCAGGCGGTTACACTTCTGGTAAGAAAGAAGTGATCGACTGGCTACGTCAGCGTTCTCGTCCATACCTATTCTCTAACTCTGTTGCTCCTGCAATCGTATCTGCGTCTATCCGCGTTCTAGATCTTCTTGCGGAATCTGGCGACCTACGTACTCAACTATGGGAAAACTCTGCTCACTTCCGTACTCGCATGGAAGAAGCTGGCTTCACTATGGGCGGTGCAGACCACGCAATCATCCCAATCATGCTTGGTGATGCAAAAGTAGCGGCTGAGTTCGCTGAGCGCGCACTAGAGAAAGGCATCTACGTTGTAGGTTTCTCTTTCCCTGTAGTACCAAAAGGTCAAGCTCGTATCCGTACGCAAATGTCTGCTGCACACTCTCGTGAGCAACTAGACCGCGCAATCGATGCGTTCATCCAAGTTGGTAAAGACATGGGTATCATCTAATTTTGAAGGGGTGCCACGAGCATCCTTTAATTAGATAGAACAACACCCAGTAGAACATATAGATTTTTGATTCTCGCCTTACAGTTAGGCGAGATGAACTAGGTAACATTATGAAAATTAAAGCACTTTCTAAGCTAAAGCCTGAAGAAGGCATTTGGATGACCGAGGTTGAAAAACCTGAAATGGGTCATAATGATCTTCTTATTCGTATTAAGAAAACCGCAATTTGTGGTACTGACGTACATATCTACAACTGGGATGAGTGGTCACAAAACACAATCCCAGTACCTATGGTAGTAGGTCACGAATACGTGGGTGAAGTTGTTGGCATTGGCCAAGAAGTTCGTGGTTTTGAAATCGGCGACCGTGTATCTGGCGAAGGTCACATCACATGTGGTCACTGTCGTAACTGTCGTGGCGGCCGTACTCACCTTTGTCGTAACACAACAGGTGTTGGTGTTAACCGCACTGGTGCGTTCTCTGAGTTCCTTGTGATCCCTGCGTTCAACGCATTTAAGATCCCTGCAGAAATCTCTGACGATCTAGCTTCAATCTTTGACCCGTTTGGTAACGCAGTACACACAGCACTTTCTTTCGACCTAGTTGGCGAAGACGTGCTAATTACTGGTGCTGGTCCAATCGGTATCATGGCTGCAGCTGTTGCTAAGCACGTTGGTGCTCGTCACGTTGTAATCACTGACGTAAACGAATACCGCCTAGATCTTGCTAAGAAAATGGGTGTGACTCGCGCAGTAAACGTGATGGAAGAGAAGCTTGAAGACGTAATGTCTGATCTTGGCATGACAGAAGGCTTCGATGTAGGCCTAGAAATGTCTGGTAACCCATCTGCGTTCAATAGCATGCTAACTAACATGAACCACGGCGGTAAGATCTCTCTACTAGGTATTCCACCATCAGACATGGCAGTAGACTGGAACCAAGTCATCTTTAAAGGCTTGGTTATCAAAGGTATCTACGGTCGTGAGATGTTCGAAACTTGGTACAAGATGGCTTCTTTGATTCAGTCAGGTTTAGACCTATCACCAATCATTACTCATCACTTTAAAATTGATGATTTCCAAGCTGGCTTCGATGCTATGCGTAGTGGGCTTTCTGGCAAGGTTATTCTTGATTGGGAATAGAAAAATTAGGCTCTAAATAGCAAAAGGCGACAGTGAAAACTGTCGCCTTTTTTACGAATAAAACCGCTAAATAACGGTAGATTACAGTGTCTGCCGCCACTTTGTCGCCATTAATTCTCTAATGGATTGAGGTGGACAGCTTGTATCAAATGTTCTGGAGCAAAATGAGAATACGCCATTGTCTGCTCGATCTTAGTATGGCCAAGAATACGCTGTAACACCAAGATATCCCCTTTGTTCATCATAAAATGCGAAGCAAAGGTATGCCGTAGAACATGCGTTGCTTGCCCACTCGGTACGTGCTCTGGTAAAGCTCTTTTAATGTAGCGCCAGGCGTCCTTGTAACTCGTGTTAAAAATTTCATGGTCGCTCACGGCGATATCTAAGATCTCTTGATATAAAGCTGGTGAGATGGGCACACTTCGATTCCTCTTACCTTTTGTCTCGGTGTAAGTCAGTTTAAATTCAGCTGCCTGTGAACGGGTAAGAGTTAGAGCTTCACTTATACGGGCACCGGTGGCTAAGCAAATCTTAGAAATTACAATGAGCTGTGGAATCGAGACTGTAATGACTCGGTTGAAATTTTTCAGGTTAACTAAGAACTCTTCAATTTGTGGCTTGGTTAGATATGCTAGGTTCTTCTCACTTGTTTTGATTGTTTCGATAGCTTCAAGTGGATTGGGGTATTTCCATTGATTGTACTTAATCAGTTTCTTGAACATTCCCTTTAGATAAATCAATTCCGTGTTATGTGTTGTTGGTGAAATCTTAATAGATTTATTTTTGCCACGGTAAGGTATTCGCGCTGCACGATAGTCTAAATAGTCTCGTTCTTTAAAGTGGGAGGCAATTGGATTCCCTAATTCTTCAATTGTCTTGGCTATTAGCCCCCGAGCTTGTTTACCCGATTTCAACGTATGACCGTGTATGGTCCACCAAGCGTCTAACAGTTCGCTCATTCTACGGTGATCGGGTTTACTTCCCATCCATGGCTTATCGTCAATCTCCTTCATCGTGTGAAGCTCAAAAGCCTTTGCTTCTCCCTTAGTCGTAAACTTTTTACGAACACGTTTCCCCATTCGCCCATTCGGGTAACATTCGCAGAGCCAAGGTTTGGTAGAACCATCTTTTAAATTGCGGATAGACATAATAAAGCCTAAAATTACTGTATATAAAAACAGTTTAATTGGGGCTGAAACGTAGAACAATGTTTTATATCGGACAAAAAGCACAGGTTAGGCTCCTATCTCAAAGTGCTAAGAAAGCTAATAGGTTATTGTGATCCGCAACAGCAGTTTTTGACAGTACAAAACTGGAAGGTAACTTCTCTCGTTGGAAAGACTTGAAGAGCATTATAATGGTTGAAAACTTCCGTATTGAGAAATGAAAAGTAATCGACCTAGAGTATCGTTACTATATCAGCTCCAAAGTGCTAAGCGCAGAGCAAGCTGCGATGGCAGTTAGAGAGCTTTGGGATATAGAGTCAATGCATTGGGTACTTGATGTCAGTATGAATGAGGATGCGTGCCAGATATACAAAGACCATGGAGCGGAGAATCTATCTTGCTTGCGTCATATGAGCTTAAATATGCTCAGAGAAGAGCCAACTAAGCTAAGCATTGTTGGGAAGCAAAAGCGATGCATGATGAATACAACCATTCTAGAGGCAGTATTAAGTGCTGGTTTTACTCAGGCGGTGAAAAACTAGGCACTCATGCGGTCGCCCTGCTGCTCAATTGACACTAAATTATGGTTTTTTTATACAACCTCATTCAACTGAGGTATTTACTCTATTTTTTAACGAAAATACCACCATATTCTAGTTAAAAGTGAACTGCTGTATCGAATTCACGCTAAGTTGATGTTAATTCAGCCAATATTCGGCTATATTACACTCGATGAATAAGGGCGTAACGATTTTTATTCTCACTCCTCGGTTGTTAAGGTAGGTAATGTGCCATTAGTCATGGCGTTATTTTTAGAATAAATGTGGGTTCATTGATGAGTATTAAAGATTTAAGTGTAGTAAAGAAAATTGGGTTGAGTTACTTAGCCGTATTTCTGGTTTTTGCAGTTGTTTCTGTAGTGATGATGTCGAGTTTATTATCACTGAATAAAAACACAGCGATATTAACTGATAAAAGCCTGCCATCGGTTGCCTTGCTTAAAGGTATTCAAGTTGATATTACAAAAGTTCGTAAAGATGAATTTTCGCTTCTGTCAAATGCAAAGCATCCCAAAATCGCGGAATGGATAGAGGGGCTTGAACAATGGAGGGAAAATGTTCAACAAGGTATTTTGTCGTATGAAGCTCTAGCGCTGAGTGAGCAAGAAAAGCGTTCTTTTAAAGTATTTAAAGATACATGGAATAGTTATATTTCTGAAACGCAGCAATATAATTATTTACTTGCACAAGGTAAGGCAAAAAAAGCAAATGAAGTTGTTTTATCTAGTTTCACTACATATACAAAAGCTCTTACTAGCTTGGACAATACGCTTAGCTTAAATGATGAGCTTATAAATCAGCTAAAAGTAGAAGTACAAAGTGAATCTCAATCGACTCAACTTACTGCCGCCGCTGGTTCCTTAGTCATTATCGGTATGATAATTCTTTCGTCAGTTCTGTTATCTCGAGTAGTTTGTAAACCGGTTAATCGAGCTTTATGGTTTGCTTCTCAGATAGCTAAAGGTCAGTTGAATAATACAATTGACGAAAGAGAGTTAACTGAAGATGAACTTGGTACTTTGCTGAAAGAGTTAGTATCAATGCAAAATAATTTGCATTCTTTAGTCTCAGAGGTGAGTGATTCTACAATTCAATTAACAGCAGCGGTGGAAGAGGTGAGTGCAATATCAGCTCAAACGGCTTCAGGAATGCAAAATCAACAATTAGAGTTGAGTTCTGTTGCATCGGCCATGACAGAAATGCAGGCCGCAGTTAACGAGGTAGCGCAGAATACAGAAAGTGGAGCTACCTCAGCAAACTCAGCAACTGAAGTTGCAAAGCACGGAACCGAGATTTTAAATAAAACAATCCAAGAAATTGATAAGGTCACTAAAACAATACAAAACACAGATGAATTGGCAAGTGATCTAGAAAATAGTTCAAGTAGCATTAATGTTGTTGTTGATGTTATTAGAGGGATTGCGGAACAAACGAACCTATTAGCCTTGAATGCTGCAATAGAAGCTGCTAGAGCAGGAGAGCAAGGGAGAGGCTTTGCTGTAGTAGCTGATGAAGTTCGTTCTCTGGCTCAACGAACGCAAGAATCTACAACGCAGATTGTCGATATTGTTGAAGACTTACAAGAAAAAACCATCAAAATGGGGGAGGCAAGCAGGGAGTGTCAGAGTGGTATCGCTACATGTGTTGACCAAGTCAATGAGGCTGGAGAACAAATTGATATGATTGAACACTCTGTCGAGAATATTGCTCAGATGAGTACTCATATTGCAACAGCATGTAGTGAGCAAAACTCAGTGTCAGAAGAGTTAAATCGAAGTGTGGAGCATATTAATTCAGCATCCTCAGAAATGGCAGAAGGCACTTCACAAACCGCTATAGCGTGTCAGGAAATCAGTAGTCTAGCTCATAATCTCCAATCGAGGATGGGAGCATTCAAGCTATAGAAAGGTGCACTACGCCTTAGATTTTTTTAATCAGGAGTGGCGTTGTTGATCAAATCAGCTCGAAGATCAACTCTAAGCTATTTCTGTCCAGAATCGCTTGGTGATCACACTTCACAGTTGGCACTTTGTGATTACCGAGGGAGGTTGACGGTCTAAATACCGAAGGATTCTGTCGCTGCTTTATTCATAGTAGTC